>NZ_LGQY01000121.1:0-70252 GCF_003116065.1 Azospirillum sp. TSO5
AGCCATTAGAATTCCAAGGCTTTCTCGCGACCTTGGTATCTACGGCGCGCCGCAACCAGGAGAAGAATAATGATCCCCCGCTATACCCGCCCCGAAATGGCCCGCATCTGGGAGCCGGAAAACCGCTTCCGCATCTGGTTCGAGATCGAGGCGCACGCCTGCGACGCGCAGGCCGAGCTGGGCGTGATCCCGAAGGACGCCGCCAAGGCGGTGTGGGAGCGCGGCAAGTGGGAGATCGACCGCATCGACGAGATCGAGCGCGAGACCCGGCACGACGTCATCGCCTTCCTGACCAACCTCGCCGAGTATGTCGGCCCCGAGGCCCGCTTCGTCCACCAGGGCATGACCTCGTCGGACGTGCTGGACACCTGTCTCGCCGTGCAGATGACCCAGGCCGCCGACCTGCTGCTGGCCGACATGGACGCCCTGCTGGCCGCGCTGAAGCGCCGGGCGTACGAACACAAGAACACCGTCACCATCGGCCGCAGCCACGGCATCCATGCCGAGCCGACGACCTTCGGCCTGAAGCTGGCCGGCCATTACGCCGCCTTCGCCCGCGGGCGCGAGCGTCTGGTCCAGGCGCGCCAGGACATCGCCACCTGCGCCATCTCCGGCGCCGTCGGCACCTTCGCCAACATCGACCCGCGGGTGGAGGAGCATGTCGCCGCCAAGCTGGGCCTGTCGGTGGAGCCGGTGTCGACCCAGGTCATCCCGCGCGACCGCCACGCCTTCTTCTTCTCCGTGCTGGGCGTGATCGCGTCGAGCATCGAGAATCTGGCGACGGAAGTCCGCCACCTGCAGCGCACCGAGGTCCGCGAGGCGGAGGAGTATTTCCACCCCGGCCAGAAGGGCTCGTCGGCGATGCCGCACAAGCGCAACCCGGTCCTGTCGGAAAACCTGACCGGTCTGGCCCGCATCGTGCGCTCCGCCGTGGTCCCGGCGCTGGAGAACGTGGCGCTCTGGCACGAGCGCGACATCTCGCACAGCTCGGTCGAGCGCATGATCGGCCCCGACGCCACCGTCACGCTGGACTTCGCCCTGGTGCGCCTGACCAGCATGATGGAAAAGCTGGTTGTCTATCCGGAGCGCATGCAGAAGAACCTGGACGATCTGGGCGGTCTGGTCTTCTCGCAGCGCGTCCTGCTGGCGCTGACCCAGGCCGGCATGAGCCGCGAGGACAGCTACAAGGCGGTGCAGCGCAACGCCATGCAGGTGTGGGAGAAGGGCGGCAACTATCTGGACCTGCTGTCGGCAGATCCCGACATCGCCAAGCATATCGGCCGCGAGAAGCTGGAGCCGATGTTCGACATGTCCTACCACACCAAGCATGTCGACACCGTGTTCAAGCGCGTGTTCGGCGAGTGACGTGCTGATGGCGCGGGCCGTTACGGCGTCTTCCGCAGAACGGCAAATATTTGCCGGTGGATGACAAACGGCCCGGCCGCACCTAATCTATCTCGAGAAGCACGTGCCCGGGCGGGGCAATCCTGAACAGAACGAGGACTGTACCCATGGCGATGGAAGCCGCCACGATCGAAAAGCTCATCAAGGAAGGCATCCCCGACGCAGTCGTGGAGATCGCCGACCTGCGGGGCGATGGCGACCACTATGCCGCGCTCGTCACCTCCGCCACCTTCAAGGGCAAGAGCCGGGTGCAGCAGCACCAGATGGTCTACGCGTCCCTGCAGGGAAAGATGGGCGGCGAACTGCACGCCCTGGCGCTGACCACCGCGGTGCCGGAAGGCGCCTGAACAGCAGATGCCGGAAGGCGCCTGAACAGCAGATGCCGGAAGGCGCCTGAGTATTCGTCACATTGGACAAGGTCCCGGCACCGCCGGGCCTAATCGGAAGGGTTATCGAGTCATGGTCGATCAGAACGTCGTCGAGCGCATCGAGCAGGACATCAAGAACAACGATGTCGTGCTGTACATGAAGGGGACCCCGGTGTTCCCGCAGTGCGGCTTCTCCGCCGCCGTCGTCCAGGTGCTGAGCCACACCGGCGTCAAGTTCAAGGGCGTCAACATCCTGGAGGATCCGGGCCTGCGCCAGGGCCTGAAGGAATACTCGAACTGGCCGACCTTCCCGCAGCTCTACGTCAAGGGCGAGCTGGTCGGCGGCTGCGACATCGTCCGCGAGATGTACGAGTCGGGCGAGCTGCAGACCCTGATGGCCGACAAGGGCGTCGCCACCGGCGCCGCCGCCTGACGGCATCGCCGGTCCAGGCCGGAACAGAAAAGCCCCGCTCCGGCGGGGCTTTTTCTTTGTGTGCCGTTACTTCTTCTTCGGCTTCGGCGGCGCGTCGTTCGGGCCGTAGAGGATGAAGGCGGAGAAGCTGGTCCCGCCGGAGGCGAGGTCCAGCAGGTCGTCCGGCAGCTCGCTCTGGTCGGCGGCGGGCAGGACCAGGGTCATTTCGCCCGGCTGCTCCTCCACCACCTTGATGGCAATGCCGGGGATCGGATCGGTGCCGAACAGCGTCTTCAGGGCCGCATGCGGGTCCTTGACCAGCAGGGCGCGGAACGCAGCGTCGGATTGCGCACGATCCACCAGGGCGGCTTCGGCTTGACGACGGAGTTGCAGCAGAGGATCGACACCAGCCTGCGAAGTCATAACCCACCTTTCCGCAATTGTTTAAGAACTGAAACCGTATCGATGCACCGGTCCGGCAAGCATAGACGCGGCAATAAGATCGCTATATACATGCAATCAACGAACCGGCAAGCGGAAATTGTATTGCGCCATCTGGCATTGCGCGATTGCGGCGGCGGGAACTTGATTCATGATAACTCAATCAGAAGTTATTCGCCCCGTCTCTCCGGACGAAGCCGACGCGGTGGCACCGCTGACCTGGGCGTCCTACCGCTCCCTGCTGTCGCTCACCGATCTGGAAGAGAAACGGCTTTGCCGGCCCTGCGCCGTTGCCGCGTGGGACGGTGACCGGCCGGCCGGCCTTGCGCTGTCGGCCGTATCGCCGGGCCGCCCCTTGGAGGCGGGAGAGCAGACGCTGCTGTCGCTGACCGTCGCCCGGCCCTGGCGCCGGCGCGGACTGGCGCTGCGGCTGCTGGCGGCGCTGGAGGGCGCCCTGCCCGCGCTCGGCGTCCGGCAACTGGCCGTCAGCTATTCCAGCCGGTTGCCGGCGGCGGATGCCTTCGCCGCCACCCTGCGCGCCGCCGGCTGGCCGGAACCGGAACCGTCGCGGTTGCGCATCTGCGGGGCCGTGCGCGACACCGTCAGGGTCTTCCGTGACCGCGATTCGCTGATGACGCGCATGATGGCGGAAGGCTTCCGCCTGTGGTCCTGGCGGGAGCGGGGGACGGAGGCGGAAACACTCGCCCAGGCGCTGATCGACCGCGGCGAGGCGCCGGTCTGGGCACGGCCCACCCATTGGCGCGGCATGCTGGACCCCGACTTGTCGCTGGTCATCGGCACGGGCGACGCCATCGTCGGCTGGGCGCTGTGCGTGCACCAGCTGGATCTGTCGCGCTGGTTCTTCCCCATCGGCTGGGTCCGCCCACCCTATGACCGCCGCGGCTGGCTGATGGGCGCCTATGCCGAGGGGGCTGAGCGGGTGGCCGCCCGCCATGGCGGCGATTCGGTGGCGGTCATCGAAACGGCCAGCGGCCAGTCCGGCATGTGGCGGTTGTTCGAGCGAAGGTTCGCGCCGCACGCCCACTGGATCGACCGGATGATGACGAGCGAGCGCCTGCTCAATTTTTAGCATATCGGTTTCTAGCATGCCGCGAAGCGATGCCCGGCGCGCAGCCCCGCCATGCCCGGCTCCCCGCTGCCGGATTGCACAAACAATGTGCTAAACGGACGGTATGGTTCAGACCCCGCCGCCCGTCAAGGCCCCGATCTCCACAACCGCAGCGTTCGTCGCGGCGCTGGCTTCATACCTGATCTGGGGGCTGGTCAACCCGGTCTTCTTCAAATCGCTGGGCGATGTCGGCGCGGTGGAGATCGTCGCCCACCGCGTGGTGTGGACCGTGGTGCTGGTCGGCATCGGCGTGCTGGCGACCCGCGGACCGGCGGCAGTCGTCGCTGCGGTGGGCAGCTGGCGCCGGCTGGGCATTCTGGTGGTCACCACCCTGCTGGTCACCGTCAATTGGACCGTCTTCATCTGGGCGGTGGTGAACAGCCGGCTGGTCGAGGCCAGCCTGGGATACTTCATCAACCCGCTGGTCAATGTGCTGCTGGGCGTGCTGTTCCTGCATGAGCGGCTCAGCCGCGGCCGGATGCTGGCGGTCGCCATCGCCGCGGCCGGCGTCGGCAGCCTCGTGGTCAGCTATGGCACCGTGCCCTGGGTCGCGCTGTCGCTGGCGCTGTCCTTCGGCTTCTACGCCCTGGTGCGCAAGAAGGCGGCGATCGACCCGGTGATCGGGCTGCTGGTGGAAACCGCCCTGCTGCTGCCGGCCGCGCTCGGTTATCTGCTGTGGCTGGGCGGCGACGGCGCCTTTGGACATGGCTGGGGCGAGAGCACGCTGCTGGTGCTGGCCGGGCCGATGACGGCGGTGCCGCTGGTGCTGTTCATGTTCGGCGCGACGCGGCTGACCATGACCACGCTCGGGCTGCTGCAATATGTCGGGCCGACCGGGCAGCTTCTGCTGGGCGTGCTGGTCTATGGCGAGGCCTTCACCCGCAACCACGCCATCACCTTCGCCTGCATCTGGGTGGCGCTGGCCGTCTTCACCGCCGACGCGGTCCACAGCCACCGCAGCACAACCCGCGCCGCCGCCGCCGCGGAGTAGCGGCGGTTTACCGCGGCGTCAGCGAGGCGTCAGTCCATGGGCGATGGTGTGGGCCAGCGTGCCGACCATGGCGCAGATACCGGCATCGTCGCGGCCGAACACCACCTGATCGAGGAAGCCCAGCCCGAAACTGAGCGTCGCGATGCCGGCCGCCACATTGGCGAGGTCGGCATCGGCGGCGATCGCGCCGCGCGCGCGGAAGCCTTCCAGCCGCCTCAGCAGGCAGGGGATGCGGCTCTCCGACAGGGTGCGCGCCATCTCGTCCGCCACCGCCTGATCGACCAGCGCGCGGGCCAGCACCACGCGGGTGAAGTCGCGGCATTTCCAGCTGTGCTTCAACTGCGCGTGCAGGAAGCGGCCAAGGTCGGTTTCCAGATCGTCGTCCGGCGGCGGCAGGTCGCAGCCGCCCGCTTCCTCACGCCAATAGCGCTCCACCACCGCCAGCAGCAGACCGCTCTTTCCTGAGAAATAGCGCTGGATCAGCTGTTCGTTGACCCCGGCCCGCCCGGCGATCTCGCGCGTCGTCGCCGCATCGAATCCGCGCTCTGCGAACACCAGCTTGGCGGCGTCGAGCAGCGCGCCCTCGGTCGCCGCGCGGTCGCGCTTGCGCGCCCCACCCTCGCACGCGCCCTCGGTCCCGTTGCCGGGGCAACAGCCGTCTTCTTCCTTGCTTGCGTCCAAAGCCCGTCCCTCTCCGGTGCGTCCCGTCAGCTTCATAATAAGTATGCAGATACATACTTGACAAGCGGCGGGCTCTGGTTCAAGTATGTACTCACATACATACAAACCGATTTGCCCAACAGGGGCCGAGAGGGGGTAGTCCCGCCATGCCGCAAAGCACTGCAAAGCCTGACCTGTTCACCCCGTTGCGCCTCGGCGCCATCGAGCTGCCGAACCGTGTCGTCATGGCGCCGATGACCCGCAGCCGCGCCGGCGAAGGCAACTGCCCGACCGCGCTCACCGCCGAATATTATGCGCAGCGCGCCTCCGCCGGCCTGATCATCACCGAGGCGACGCAGGTCTGCGACACTGCCCAGGGCTATCCCAACACGCCGGGCATCCACACCGACGCCCAGACCCTGGCCTGGCGCGCGGTGGCGGACGCCGTGCATGACGCCGGCGGGCGGATCGTCACCCAGCTCTGGCATGTCGGCCGCATCTCCCACCCGCGCTTCCAGCCGAACGGCGCCGCCCCGGTCGCCCCGTCGGCCATCGCGGCGAAGGGCCAGCTCTACACCGGCGCCGGCATGGAGCCCTTCCCGGTGCCGCGCGCGCTGGAGACCGCCGAGATTCCCGCTCTGGTCCGTCACTTCGCCGACGCCGCCAAGCGCGCGGTGTTCGATGCCGGCCTGGACGGCGTCGAGATCCACGCGGCCAATGGCTATCTGATCGACCAGTTCCTGCGCGACAGCACCAACACCCGCACCGACCAGTATGGCGGGACGGTGGAGAACCGCTGCCGCTTCCTGCTGGAAATCCTGGAGGCCACGGCCCATGCCGTCGGCGCCGACCGCATCGGTGTCCGCCTGTCGCCGACCGGCGTGTTCAACGACATGAAGGACAGCGACCCGCTGCCGCATTTCCTGGCGATCACCAAGGCGCTGAACCCCTTCAATCTCGCCTATCTGCATGTGATCGAGGGGCGGCCCGGCCACCATATGGCTCCGTCGGAGGGCGCACCGCATGTGGCGTCCGCCCTGCGCGCCGCCTTCAAGGGTCCGCTCATCCTGAATGGCGGCTACAGCCGGGCCGACGCCGACACCGCCCTGGCGAACGGCGAGGCCGACGCGGTCAGCTTCGGCGAGGCCTTCATCTCCAACCCGGACCTGCCCGTGCGCTTCCGTGCCGATGCGTCGCTGGCCGAGCCGGACCGCACCACCTATTACGGCGGCGACGCCAAGGGCTACACCGACTATCCGGCTCTGGAGTCCGTCGCCGCCTGACCGGTTTGCGGCCTCCCTGCCCCGGCGGGGCCGCAATAACTCTCGACGTGAGAGAGCGCGTCGTGAGTGCGTCGTGAGACGCAAATCCCCGCTGCCCCCGGCCCGGTTCCCCCCTGGGCCGGGGGCCTTTTTCGTTACCCCGCCCCGTCCTCGCCATCCAGTCCGCGGGCCAGCGCGGCGATGGTGCCGTAGCCGACCTGATCGGCCGGGTCGATCTCCGCCATCTTGGCGAGGATCGCCAGCGCCCTGTCGCGGTTGTGGCGGCGCAGTTCGATGAAGGCCAGCGCCTTCATGGTGAACAGGAAGAAGCGCGCCGGCCCGGCCGCCGCCCAGTCGGTGGAGCCTGCGGTCAGCTGCGACCAGTCCGCCGGAAAGCCGCCCTGCAATGCCGCGGCATCCAGCCCGATGCGGGCCACCCGCTCCGCCTCGCCCAGCTTCTTGCGGTTGAAGTAGAATTTGTAGAGCGCGTAGAAGACAGGCAGCACCCGCGGCCCCTTGCGGTGCGCCTCCCACAACAACGCCTCGCAGGCGTCGGGCACGTCGCGGGCCTTCACCGCCTCCTGCAACAATTCGTCGATCTGTTCCGGCACATCGCCGAAGGCCATGCGGCCGTTCGACATCCTGAGTTCGATCGGTTCGTCGCTCATCGCTTCCCTCGCCTGGATTTTCCGCTGCAGCAATCAACCATCCGACGCACCGACGACGCCCCATGGTAGGCGCGTGGGCTCAGGGAAAGACCACATTATTTTTGTGCGGCGAAGTGTCGCGGCTGTCGCAAAACCGACACGCGCCAAACCCGACAAAAACGTTGGAAGGCGAAACATTGTCGGACTCTCGCCACGCCACCCCATCCGACAATGCTTGTAAATCAATGCCTTGCTAGTTTGGCACAGCCCTTGCTCTAGTCCTCGCCAGATCGGCCGGCACCCCCGGCAACGCGGCTTGAGGAGGCGGGACATGGTGACTCTGACGGATGCGGCGGTTTCCACCCTGGAACGGGTCCTGGCGAAGTCGGGCGGCGCGGCCGCCGGCTTGCGGATCGCGGTCACCGACGGCGGCTGCGCCGGCCTGAAATACCAGATGGGCCTGGAGGCGGCGGCCGGCGACGACGATGCGGTTCTCAGCTTCGGCCCGGTCACCATCTTCGTCGACGCCAACAGCCAGCCCTTCCTCAGCGGCGTGGTGGTCGACTTCGTCGAGGGCATCGAAGGCTCCGGCTTCAAGTTCGACAACCCGAACGCGACCAGCAGTTGCGGCTGCGGCAAGTCCTTCTCGGCCGGTGAAGGCGGCGGCGGCTCCTGCTCAACCTCCTCGTCGAGCTGTGGGTCGTCGGCCCCCTATTCGACCCACTGAACCTTCCCCGAACAGCTCTTCCCCTAGGCGCGCACCCCACGGAAAGGCAGCAGCGACATGTGGAACTACACCGACAAGGTCAAGGAACACTTCTTCAACCCGAAGAACTCCGGTGTCCTGGACAGCGCCAACGCGGTCGGCGAGGTCGGCTCCATCACCTGCGGCGACGCGCTGCGTCTGATGCTGAAGGTCGATCCCGACACCCAGATCATCCAAGACGCGAAGTTCCAGACCTTCGGCTGCGGCTCGGCCATCGCCTCAAGCTCCGCGCTAACCGAGATGATCATCGGCAAGACGGTGGACGAGGCGCTGACCCTGACCAACCGCGACATCGCCGAGTATCTGGGCGGCCTGCCACCGGAGAAGATGCACTGCTCCGTCATGGGTGCCGAGGCCCTGCGCGCCGCCATCGCCAACTACAAGGGCGAGGCGTGGGAAGACGATCATGAGGAAGGCGAGCTGGTCTGCAAATGCTTCGGCATCGACGCCGCCATGATCGAGCGCGCGGTGACCGTCAACGGCCTGACCACGCTGGAGGAGGTCACCCACTACACCAAGGCCGGCGGCTCCTGCCAGACCTGCCACGAGAAGATCGAAGAGGTGCTGGAAGAGGTGCTGGCGAAGACCGGCGCCCTGAAGCCCGCCAAGAAACACGCCCCCGGCACCGTCGGGCTGGACGCCATCAAGCCGCTGGAGCCGAAGGCCGAACCGGCCGCGGCGCCCAAGCTGACGAATGTCCAGCGCATGCAGGTCATCATGAGCGCCATCGAGGAGATGCGCCCGCAGATCCAGCGCGACGGCGGCGATGTGGAACTGGTCGACATCGATGGCAAGGACATCTACGTCCGGCTGTCCGGCGCCTGCTCCGGCTGTTCGCAGTCGGCCGGGACGATGATGGGCGTGCAGATGAAGCTGGTCGAGAAGCTCGGCGAGTTCGTGCGGGTCAAGCCCGCATCACTTATGCCAGTGGGAGCTTAATGCCATGAGCCAGGGCATCTATCTCGACAACAACGCCACCACCCGCGTCGATCCGGAAGTGCTGCAGGAGATGCTGCCGCTCTTCACCGAGCATTTCGGCAACCCGTCGTCGATGCACGGCTTCGGCGCCGCGGTGGGCGGTAAGATCGAATGGGCGCGCAAACAGGTCCAGGCCCTGCTCGGTGCGGCCCATGACAGCGAGATCGTCTTCACCTCCGGCGGGACGGAAAGCGACAACACCGCCATCCTGTCGGCACTGGAGGCCTATCCGAAGAAGCGCGAGATCGTCACCAGCGTGGTCGAACATCCCGGCGTGCTGGCGCTCTGCGAATATCTGGAGAAGAAGCGCGGCTATAAGGTCCACCGCATCACGGTGGACAACCGGGGCAACCTCGACATGGAGGCCTACCGCGCGGCGCTGTCCGATCAGGTCGCCATCGTCTCCATCATGTGGGCCAACAACGAGACCGGGACGATCTTCCCGGTGGAGGAACTGGCGCGCATGGCGAAGGAGGTCGGCGCCCTCTTCCACACCGACGCGGTGCAGTCGGTCGGCAAGATCCCGATGAAGCTGGCCGACAGCGCCATCGACATGCTGTCGCTGTCCGGTCACAAGCTGCACGCCCCCAAGGGTATCGGCGCGCTCTACGTCAAGCGCGGCCTGCGCTACCGCCCGATGCTGCGCGGCGGCCATCAGGAACGCTCGCGCCGCGCCGGGACGGAGAACGCGCCGGGCATCGTCGGGCTGGGCGCCGCCGCCCAACTGGCGCTGGTCCATATGGGCGACGAGAACACGCGGGTGAAGGCGCTGCGCAACAAGCTGGAACAGGCGATCCTGGCGGCGGTGCCGAGCTGCTTCGTCACCGGCAACCCGGACAACCGGCTGCCCAACACCTGCAACATCGCCTTCGAATATATCGAGGGCGAGGCGATCCTCCTGCTGTTGAACGAGGCCGGCATCGCCGCGTCCTCCGGTTCCGCCTGCACCTCCGGGTCGCTGGAGCCCAGCCACGTCATGCGCGCGATGGGCGTGCCCTACACCGCCGCCCATGGCGCCACCCGCTTCTCGCTGTCGCGCGACACGACGGAGGAGGAGATCGACCGGGTCATTGCCGTGGTGCCGGACATCATCGCCAAGCTGCGCAGCCTGTCGCCCTACTGGCAGCAGGGTGCGGACCGGCCGAAGGAATTCGCACCCGTTTATTCGTAACACCGAGATCGCAGGCCGGGTCGATGGCCCGTCCCGGCACCCCGCCCGACGACACCCCGTCGGGGCGGGTCCCCGGCCCGGCCTGCGACACTTCTGATGGGGGCAGCTCTCGGCCCCCTCCCTAACCCTCCCCCGCTTCGCGGGAGAGGGGACTGTCGCCGCTCCTTTGCTGACCCCTCGCAAGCGTCCTACCCCCTCTCCCTCGAAGAGGGGGAGGGATGGGGAGGGGGCAAACGCGGCAACAACTCCCAGAAGGTGCCCCCATGCCCACCACCTTCGCCACCATCAACGACACCACGCTACGCGACGGCGAGCAGACCGCCGGTGTCGCCTTCACGCTCGACGAGAAGATCGCCATCGCCAAGGCGCTCGACGACGCCGGCGTGCCGGAGCAGGAGATCGGCATCCCCGCCATGGGCGAGGAGGAGCGCGAGGGCATCCGCGCCGTGGCCTCGCTGGGGCTGAAGGGCCGGCTGATGGTGTGGTGCCGCATGCACGACGCCGACCTGAAGGCGGCGCTGTCCTGCAATGTCGGCTTCGTCAACCTGTCGATGCCGGTGTCCGACATCCACATCACGAAGAAGCTGAAGCGCAGCCGGGGCTGGGTGCTCGCGGAAATCGAACGCAAAGTCAAACAGGCGCGCGACCATGGGCTGGAGGTCAGCATCGGCGGCGAGGACTCCTCCCGCGCCGACATGGATTTCCTGATCGCCGCCGCCACGGTGGCTCAGAAGGCGGGCGCGCGGCGCTTCCGCTTCGCCGACACGCTGGGCGTGCTCGACCCCTTCCAGACGCGCGCCTGCATCGAACGGCTGCGCCGGGCCACCGACCTGGAGATCGAGATCCACGCCCATGACGATCTCGGCCTCGCCAACGCCAACTCGCTGGCGGCGGTGCTGGGCGGGGCCACCCACGTCAACACCACGGTGAACGGTTTGGGCGAGCGTGCCGGCAATGCACCGCTGGAGGAAGTGGTGGTGTCGCTGAAACACCTCTACCACATCGACAGCGGCGTGGAGACGCGGTCGCTCGGCACCATCAGCGATCTGGTGGAGCGGGCCTCCAACCGGCCGGTGGCGGTCAACAAGTCGATCGTCGGCTCCGCCGTCTTCACCCACGAGGCCGGCATCCATGTCGACGGGCTGCTGCGCGACCGCGCCACCTACCAGAATTTCGACCCGGCCGAGGTCGGGCGCGAGCACCGCATCGTGCTGGGCAAGCATTCCGGAACCGCGGCGGTGAAGCTGGCCTATGAACGGCTGGGCATCGCCTGCGACGACGCCACCGCCCAGGCGGTGCTGCCGCGCGTCCGCGCGCTGGCCACCCGCGCCAAACGGCCGCCCACGCCCGAGGAGCTGCACGCTTTCCTGGAGGCGGCGACATGACCAAGCCCGGCATCGTCGCTCTGCTGCGCGAGGATGTCGCCTGCGTCTTCGACCGCGACCCGGCGGCGCGCAATGTCTTCGACGTGCTGACCTGCTATCCCGGCATCCATGCGCTGGTGATGCACCGCTTCGCCAATGCAGCCTGGCGGCGGGGGCTGCGCTGGCCGGCGCGCTTCCTGTCCTATGTCGCCCGCGCGGTGACCAACATCGACATCCATCCCGGTGCCGCCATCGGCCGCCGATTCTTCATCGACCATGGCGCCGGCGTGGTGATCGGCGAGACGGCGGAGATCGGAGACGACGTGACGCTCTATCATGGGGTGACGCTGGGCGGCACCTCGTGGACCAAGGGCAAGCGACACCCGACGCTGATGGACGGCGTGCTGGTCGGCGCCGGCGCCAAGATCCTGGGGCCGATCACCGTCGGCGCCAACGCGCGGGTCGGCGCCAATTCGGTGGTGACCAAGCCGGTACCGGATGGCATGACCGTGGTCGGTATCCCCGGCCGTGTGGTGCGGCATGATGCGCACCACCAACTGTCCGGCCGTAATCTTTCCGGACATGGCATCGACCTGGAACACCATCTGATGCCGGACCCGGTCGGAAAGGCCATCGCCTGCCTGATCGAGCACATCAACCGCATCGAAGCCCGGTTGGATGCTCACACCGCAACCGTACCGTCACAGTTTCCTGATAAGAACATCCGACTGCCGGAAGTGCGGCTGGGCGATGCCCGTTTGGACGGCGTTGCCTGCAGCGCCTGTGGAAACATCTGCGATCAGGAGGGCTGCAGCCCCTCCCCTTCCACCCAGCAGCATGCGTGAGGAGTCTTCGACGATGAGCGATTTCACCGATGACCTCGACGATCTGGAAACCGCGGAAGACTTCCTGCGCTTCTTCCACGTCACTTACGAACAGCGCGTGATCAACGTGAACCGCCTGCACATCCTGCAGCGCTTCCACGATTACCTGTCGGCGGACCATGGGATGGAGGGGCTGGACGACGACGGCATGTCGGCGCGCTACCGTTTTCACCTGGAACGCGCCTATCAGGATTTCGTCGTCTCCAACGCCATCGCGGAGAAGACCTTCAAGGTCCACAAGGAAGAGGCGCGCAAGATGGCCGACCGCTTCGTCCCGCTCGACAGCCTGTTGGGATCGCCGGTCGGCTGAACCGCCGGCGCAAGAGCTTTGACGGAGGGGGCGTCTTGCAGCGCCCCCTTTGCCGTCAGTGGATTTTGCTCTCGTTCCGGCCGCCGTCGCGCCGGTAGACATGGACATGATAGGCCGCCATCGGATTCTCGTCGATGTAGCGCAGCAGCTCCTGCTCCGTCCGCGGCGAGGCGTCGCGGATCAGCACCTGCCAGGCGGGCTCCATCGTCGCGCGCAGCGTCTCGTCATGGGGCAACATGATGAATCCGGCCCATTCCGGATTAAAATCCGCGAGATAGCTCTTGGTGTAATGCTTCATCATCGCCGCGTCGTTGACGTTGACGCTTTCCATGTTTTCGAAACAGACTCGCAGGTCCATCGCCGGTCTCCTCATGGAAAAGGGAGCGGCCCCGCCGGCCGTCCATAATGGACAGGCGCGGGTCCGCAATGCTCGCTGGTGAAAACAACCCTGAGACAGAGATGGTGCGTCGTACGGGTAAAAAACAAGGGTGCGGCGACATCCTGCGACGCTTCCGTTCCGTGACCCATGCGTTCGGCGCAGGCTGCGCCATTGGTCATAATCCTGCGCTTTTTGGTTTGCCGATCACTCGGCTCCTGTAAAATCGCTGTGACAGCCTTCTATGCGATCACGATGACAGATCTTACGCCTGCCTCCGACGCTCCCCTGCGCATCCTCATCATTGAAGACGAGAGCCTCGCCGCCATGGCATTGGAGGAAATTCTCGGGATGCTGGGATTCGCCGTCGTCGGGATCGAGGACAATGCCGACGCCGCGGTCGAGGCGGCCGAACGGCTGCGTCCGGATGTCGTGATGATGGATATCCGCCTGCTCGGCCCGCGCGACGGGATCGAGGCGGCGGCGGCGATCCGCGAGCGGACGGGCATCCGCTGCATCTTCACCTCCGCCTTCGGCGACCCCGAGACCCGCCACCGTGCCGCGGAGTGCGACCCCTTCGGCTTCGTTCGCAAACCCTACTTCCCGGCCGAGCTGCAGCGGGCGCTGGGCCACGCGGTGGAGACGTTGAGGGAAGCCCCGGCACAGGCCCCCTCCCCAACCCTCCCCCGCCCACGGCGGGAGAGGGAGTAAGTCGCGGAGCTGCGGCAGTCCCCTCTACCCTCGGCTGGCCGAAGGCCGGTCCGATAGAGGGGGAGGGTTAGGGAGGGGGCAATGACTTTCCTCGACTAGACCACTCCCCCAAGACAAATCGGCCCCCGCGCAAGGCCGCGCGGAGGCCATTCAGTTCCAGGGGAAGACACCAAACGGACCCGATCAGCCGAACTTGTAGCTGATGCCGTAACCGCCGCGCGGATAGTCCCAGGCGATGTTGCCCTTGTCCTGGCAGACGACGCGGCAGGTGCCGCATTCCAGGCAGCCGTCGGTCACCAGCGTCACGCCGCCCGTCTCATTCTTGCTGTAGCACGCGGCCGGGCAGCAGAAGGTGCAGGCTTGGCGTTCGCAGCTCTGGCAGGCCTCCACGCTCTTGATCTGGATGTGCGGCCGGCTTTCATCGACGATGTAGCGGTTCTGATAAAGCTTCTCTTCGACCTTGACCATGATGCTCATCGCACGGCCCTCACCAGCTTGATTGCGTCACCGACCAGTCCCATCACCGAGCGGCGCTTGATGAAGGACTTCATGATCTGCTTTTCCTTCGACTTCTTGTCGATGCTGTCGACGGTGAACCAGTTGTGGGCCGCCGCGGTGATTTCGTCGGGATAGGCGCCGAAGAACTGCTTGTTGCCATGCATGATACCGGGCAGCTCGCGGTACTTCTTCAGGTCCTTCATGATGAAGCTGTCATCCAGCTTCTTCTTGTAGGCGGCCAGATTCGACGCGCTGTAGCCCTTGCCGGCGGCCTTCAGCTCGATCACCGTCTCCGCCGCCATCCGGCCCGACGCCATGGCGAGGTTGGAGCCCTCGCGGTGGGCGGCGTTGTTGAAGTGGGCGGCATCGCCGACCACCATCCAGCCGTCGCCGTAGAGCTGCGGAACCGCCTTGTAGCCGCCCTCCGGGATCATGTGGGCGGCGTATTCCTTCATCTCCGCCCCTTCGATCAGCGGCTGGATGACCGGGTGCTTCTTCAAATCCTCCAGCATCTTGTAAGGCGGGCAGTCGCCGTTCTTGAAGTCGGAGATCAGGCAGCCGATGCCGATCGTCAGCGATTCCTTGTTGGTGTAGAGGAAGGCGGTGCCGACCATCCCCTTGGTCACCTTGCCCATGATCTCGATGACGACGCCTTCGTCCTCCTTGATGCCGAAGCGCTGCTGGATCAGTTCCGGATCGATGAAGAGGATTTCCTTCACCGCCAGCGCCACAGTCTCCGGCGCCGCCTCCACCTGAAGACCGGCGCGCTTGGCCAGCAGGGCGTTGACGCCGTCGGCCATGATGACGACGTCGGCGTGGATTTCTCCGCCCTCGCGGTCGGTGCGGACGCCGATCACCCTGCCGGACGGATCGCGGATCAACTCCGTCACCGTGGTCTCGCAGATCTGCAGGCCGCCGACCTTGCGGATCTGCTCGCCCCACCATTTGTCGATGTTGGCGCGGATGATGGTGTAGCGGTTCGGCTTGTCGCTGTTGAAGGCTTCCGACCGGTAGTTGGTGCCGACATAGCTGTCGTCGCCCAGCAGCCAGACGCGCTGTTCGATGATGTGGCGCTCGGTCGGGCAATCGTCCCGGAAATCCGGGATGATCTTCTCCAGCTCATGCGAATACATGATGCCGCCCTGGACGTTCTTGGCGCCGGGATATTCGCCGCGCTCCAACTGCAGGACCTTCAGCCCCTGCTTGGCCAGCGTATAGGTCGCGGCGTTGCCGGACGGGCCGGCACCGATGACGATGGCGTCGAACTTTTCGACCATGTCGACAGGCTCCTTTCTCGTCCGGCGGTCAGCCGGCCATGCGGTTGACGGCCATATAATTATTGATGGGGAGCCGGCGGCCGAAGGCATCGGTCAGCGCCGGCAGGATCTTCAGCGCGTCACCGACCAGCCCGAGATGGGCGAAGTCGAAGATCGTCGCATTCGGATCGGTGTTGATCGCCAGGATCAGGTCCGACTTCTCCATGCCGACCCGATGCTGGATGGCGCCGGAGATGCCGGCGGCGATGTAGAGCTTCGGCCGCACCGTCTTGCCGGTCTGCCCGACCTGACGGTCGTTGGTGGCCCAGCCGGCCTGGACCAGCGGGCGGGTCACGCCGACCTCGGCGCCCAACACCTTGGCCAGATCGAACACCAGCTTCATGTTCTCGACCTTGCCCAGCCCCTTGCCGGCCGAGACGATGATGTCGGCGAAGGCCAGCTGAGCTTCGTTCTGCTCGCGGTCGGCGATGAAGTTCAGAACCTTGGTGACGATGTCCTCTTCGCGGAGATCCGGCTGGATTTCGACAACGCGGCCGGTGCGGGCATCGTCGCGGTCCGGCATCGCCATCACGCGCGGCCGCACCGTCGCCATCTGCGGCCGGTAGGCCAGCGTCTGGATGGTGCAGAGCAGCGTGCCGCCGAAGGTCGGCCGGGTGGCGGCCAGCGAGCGGTTGTCGGCGTAGATGTCCAGCTCGGTGCAGTCGGCGGTCAGGCCGGTCGCCAGCGTGGTGGCGATGGCGCCCGCCAGATCGCGGCCCAGCGTGGTGGCGCCCAGCAGCACGATCTCCGGCTTGTGGGTGTTCACCACCTCGGTCATGACGCGGCAGTAGGGATCGGTGCGGTAGTCGGCCAGCGCCGGGTCGGTCACCTTGTAGACGATGTCGGCGCCATAGCTGATGGCGTCGCCGCAGATGCGGTTCAGGTCGGGGCTCTCGGCGCCCAGAACCACGGCGCCCACCTCCACACCCAGCTTGTCGGCCAGCTTGCGGGCTTCGCCCAACAGTTCCAGCGACACGGAGTGGACGATGCCGCGCTCCTGCTCCACGATCACCCAGACGTTCTTGTAAATTTTCAGGTGTTCGGGAAGCTGGAACTTGCGGCCCTGGGGCTTGCTTGGTTCGCTCATCGTCGGGTCTCCCGCGGATGGATCGTCAAAGCCCGGCCGCGGCGCGGGCGAGCAGGTCGCCGGCCAGCTTGGGCTGGGCGGCGAAGATGGCGTCGATGGCGGCGGCGGCCATCGCGTCGGTCGTATCGGATGCGGCCTCGATCATCTTGGCCTTTTCGGCGCGCGGCTTCGGCACGAACACCTTCGACACCACGGTCGGCGAACCCTTCAGCCCGACGCGGCCTTCCTCGGCGCCGGTGAAGTCACGGCTCCAGGTCTTCAGCTCGTAGCGGGCGGCGCGGAACAGATCGTCCATCTTGCCGAAGCGGATGGTGTTGGTGCCTTCCAGCATGGTGATCATGCAGGGCAGCTTGGTCTTCAGCACCTGCACCCCGCCTTCGGAGCGGCGCTGCACCACGATCTCCTTGGACGCGGTGTTCAGATCCTCGATCCTGGTGATGTAGGTCAGCTGTTCGAAGCCGAGCCGGGTGGCGATGCCGGGGCCGACCTGAGCGGTGTCGCCGTCGACCGTCTGCTTGCCGCAGAAGACGATGTCGACCGGCTCCTCCTCCGCCAGCTTCTGGATGGCCGAGGTCAGGGCGTAGGAGGTCGCCAGCGTGTCGGAGCCCGCGAATTTGCGGTCGGTCAGCAGCACCGCGTCGTCGGCCCCCAGCGACAGCGCTTTGCGCAGCGAGGTCTCCGCCATCGGCGGCCCCATGGTCAGCACGGTGACGCGGGCGCCCACCTTGTCCTTCAGCCGCAGCGCCTCTTCCAGCGAGAACAGGTCGAAGGGGTTGATGATGGCGGGCACGCCCTGCCGCATGATGGTGTTGGTGACGGGATGGATGCGGATCTGGGCGCTGTCGGGCACCTGTTTGATACAGACGACGATGTGCATCCCGTTCTCCTTGGCTTCCGCTCTCGCTGTGGCGCGCATGTGGGTTTGGGGCCGGCACCGGGCCGGGATACACCCAGAACAGCAAGCGGCGTGCCAGCCGGCGAAGACCGACCAAGTCACGGGAAATGCAGAATTTTTCTGAAGAGCGGGATGCGTCGTCCCCTTGTCGCAAAGGCGACAAGGGGACGCTCATGTCGGTTTCGCTACAGCCGCTGCGGGTGGGGGATCAGACCGCCTCGATATGGGCGATGACGCGGTCCAACTCGATGCCGACGCGGGCGACCAGGGCGGTGATGCCCTCCAGCCGGTGGTCGATCACCGCCAATTCCACCGCATCGGCGGCGGCGGCGAGGTCGCGGGCGCCGACGGTGCGCGAGGATCCCGCCAGCTTATGGGCGGCCTGCCGCACCTCGTCCCAGATCTCGCCGGCCAGCGCGTCCATCAGCCAGCGGTGCGAGGCGCTGTTGGAGGTAACGAACTCGCCCAGCAGATGCCGGACGAACTCGCCGTCGCCATCGAACAGCGCGGTCAGCGCCTCAAGGTCGAGCGGCGGCAGGTCGGCGATTGCGGGGGTTGGCGGAGATGCCGGCCGAGGGGCGGGTTGCTGCAACTCATCGGTCACCTTCGGAACCTCCTGCTGCGGCTCGAACGGGTCCTCCCCGTCCCGGCCCTCGCCCTCCGTCGGGGGCAGGAAACGGTCGACCACCTGGCGCAGGTCGGCGAGGCTGACCGGCTTCGCCAGCGTGTCGTCCATGCCTGATGCCAGGCAAAGCTGCGCTTCGTTCTCCGTCGCGTTGGCGGTGATGGCGACGATGGGCAGGCGCGGGCCTCCACCAGCCGCCTCGGCGGCGCGAATGCTGCGGGCCAGTTCCATGCCGTCCATTTCCGGCATCTGGCAGTCGGTCAGCAGCAGGCCATGGCCGCCGGCCCGCCACATGGCCAGCGCCTGGGCGCCATCCTCCGCGGTCTCCATCACATGACCGAGAAGGGTCAGCTGGCGCTGGATGACCTGACGGTTGGTCGGGTGATCCTCCGCCACCAGGATCAGCCGGCCCTGCGTCCGCGCCTCCTCCACCGTGGGCAGGCGGCGCCGGCCGGTCGCCGGGGTGGCGGGTTCCGGTTCGGGATGGCGGTCGGTACGGCCGCCCTCCCCCGCCGCCATCCGCCCGGCGGCGGCCAGGATGGCGCGGACCAGACCGCCCCGCCGCACCGGCCGGCCGAGAACCACGGTCCCGGCGCCGGATGCGCCCAGTTCCGCCGCGTCGCCCGCGCTCAGCGCGTCGCCACCGATCAGCACGCGCCCGCGCACCCGGCCGCGCGGGTCATTGTCCAGGGCCGCAAGGTCGGTGCCCAGCGTGGAGACCAGCACGTCGCAGGCGGCGGTCGGCAGCAGGGTGCGCAAGGCCGCATCGGCGTCCGCCGCCTCCACCAGTTGGGCGCCGTCGGCGTTCAGATAGCGGGCGAGGAAGCCGCGCTCCTGCGCATCCGCCGCCAGAAGCAATACCGTCACCCCCTGCAGCGGCGCCCGCGGCGTCACGGCCGGCTCGATCGCCCCCGGGACCAGATCGGCGGCGAAGGTGAACCAGAAGGTGGAGCCGACATTGACCTCGCTGATGACGCCGATGTCGCCGCCCATCAGTTCGGCCAGACGCCGGCAGATCGACAGTCCAAGCCCGGTGCCGCCGAAACGCCGGGTGGTCGATGCCTCCGCCTGGGTGAAGGGGCGGAACAGGCGAACCTGATTTTCCTTGGAAATGCCGATGCCGGTGTCGGTCACCGCGACGCGGATGGTAACGCGGTCGCCGTCGAACTGCGCCAGTTCCACCCGCATGGTCACCGAACCGGACTGGGTGAACTTCACCGCGTTGCCGGCGATGTTGAACAGCACCTGCCGGATGCGGACCGGATCGCCGACGACCTCCACCGGCAGATCGGGGTCGATGTAGGTGACCAGCGACAGCCCCTTGCCCCGTGCGCCCGGCGCCAGCGTTTCGGCCACCCCCTCCACCACATTGGCGAGCGAGACCGGCACCCGTTCCAGGTCGAGCCGCCCGGCCTCGATTTTCGAAAAGTCGAGGATGTCGTTGATGATGGTCAGCAGCGCGCCGGCCGACTCCCGCACCACGCTGACCAGCTCGCGCTGGTCGCCGGTCAGGCTGGTGTGCTCCAGCAGCTCCAGCATGCCCTGGATGCCGTTCATCGGCGTGCGGATCTCGTGGCTCATCGTCGCCAGGAACAGCGACTTCGCCTGGTTGGCCGCCTCCGCCTCCGACCGCGCCGCCTCCGCCGCCTCGCGCGCCGCCACGAGGTCGCGCGTGCGTTCCGCCACTTGGCCCTCCAGGCTGCGGTTCAGCTCGGTCAGTTCCTCGTACAAATGGACGTTGTCGAAGCCGATGGCGACCTTGGCGCAGAACACCTCCAGCAGCCGGCGCTCGTCGGCGGTCAGCGCCCGCCCATGGCCGAGATAGACCGCGGTGTCGTGGTGCCGGGTGGCGGAGCGGAAGACCAGAACGCTGTGGCCACGTTCGTAGCGGTTGCGGCCGTCGGACAGCGCCGCCGTAACCGCCTGCACCGCATCGGGCGGCAGGGCCAGGAACAGCGGCGTCCCCTCCATCCCGACATGGCAGCCGGCGCCGCCAAGCACCAGCGGCTCCGCCGGCCGCGGCCCGTCGGACAGGCGGCTGACCAGCGCCACCCCGCCCACCGTCATTCCATTTGCGGGCGGGCAGACGCCGACGATCTGCGCCACGGCATGGCGCACGAACTCCGCCATCGTCCGCTTGCCCAGCAGGGTGGACGAGGAGTCGAGGATGCGCTCCAACCCCTCGCGGTGGTCCTCGATGGCGGTGATGTCCTGGTAGCCGCGGAGCGCGGCGACGACGGAGGTGAACAGCTTCTGCGCCGTCAGCTCCGTTTTCGATTTGTAGTCGTTGATGTCGTAGCTGAGGATGACGTCGCGTTCCGGCGCCTGCCCCGGCTGGCCGGTGCGCAGGATGATGCGCACACGGCGGTTGCTCAGTTCGTTGCGGATGTAGCGGACCAGACGCAGGCCGGCGTCGTCGGACTCCATCACGACGTCTAGCAGGATCACCGCGATGGCCGGGTTGTCGCGCAGCACCCCGCGCGCCTCCGCCGCAGTGGCGGCCGATAGGAACTGCGCCGGACGCCCTTCGAAGGCGAAACCGCGCAGCACCATCTTGGTGGTGGCGTGGATGGCGGGGTCGTCGTCGACGATCAGGATCAGCCAGGGTTCGACCGGTTCGGCAGCCTCGGCCGCCACCTCGACGGTGGGTTCCTCCTCCGCGAACAGGAATTCGTCGCTCATCACGGCCCCCCGGCGAAACAACCGCGCTTTTTCCACCCCGGCGCGCGGGCGACCTTACCATATGTCGGGGAATGGCCGCCAGTTCGGCCCCCGGCCGGCACCGTCAGGTGGTGTCATCGGGCGGAAAGGGTGGATTTGCCGGGCGGCAGCCGCCATGGTGGCGCCGCTTTCCATCGCGCATGTGCCGTCATGAACCTGCTTGCCTGCATCCACGACAAGGCTCCGCTGATCGAAGCGCGGGATCCCGACCTGGGCGACCTGTTCCCGCCGGGGTTCCTCGACCTGTACGAGGTGCACAGCTACCGCAACGCCGCGCGCATCCTGGCCTATGCCTGCACGGCCGAGTTCCGCGAGATCACCGAACGGCTGATGGAGTTCCGCATCCGCACCGAGGACATCGTGGCGTCGGGCGGCAACAAATCGCAGATCGCCAAGACGATGGAGCGGATGCTGAATCCGCTGGGCTGGAACGAGACGCGCATCCGCGGCGACCTGTTCATCACCAAGATGATCGTGACGCACGAGGAAAAGCGCCGCGTCGCCGGCAAGAACCGTGGCCAGACCGTGACCGAGCAGCGCCAGCGCGAGGAGCTGTACAAGGTCAACGGCTTCATCGACGGGCACAAGATCGACTTCGTGAAGGAGCGCGTGTCCTTCGACCTGGAATGGAACAGCAAGGACCAGACCTTCGACCGCGACCTCTACGCCGCCCGCACCTTCTACGAATGCGGCATCATCAATGCCGGCGTGCTGCTGACCCGCAGCGCCGAACTGATCCCGCTGTTCACCGAGGTGGCGCGGCGGGTGGAGATGAAGAACTTCCAGAACAAATACGGCGCCAGCACCACCTGGATGAAGAAACTGCTCTACCGCCTGGACGCCGGCCGCGGCGGCGGCTGCCCGGTGCTGGCGCTCGGCATCCGTCCGGCGGTGGTGTCGGATTTCGAGGAATGGAAGGACAGCCACCCGATCGTCCGCCAGACGGCGACCTTCGACGTCGACACCGGGGCGGAGGATGAGGACGATCTGTGGTGAGGGTGGGGACTGCGGTGTGCCCCCCACCAACCCTCACGCAAACTTGCGGTCGGTCAGCAGCAGGCGCACCGCGAAACCCAGGAACAGCACGCCGGCGACGCCGTCCATCGCCGTCCGCACCCGCGGGCTGGACAGCACCCGGCGCGCGGCCCCGGCGCTGAGTGCCGCAATGCCGACCAGATAGACGCCACCCAGCACCGAGATGATGTTGCCGAGGATGAAGGTCTGCAGCGCCACATGGCCCAGGTGCGGGGCAATGAACTGCGGCACGAAGGCCAGCTGGAACAGGATGATCTTCGGGTTCAGCAGGTTGGTCAGCAGCGCCTGGACGAAGACACGGCCCGCAGGCGCCGGGGCCGGAGCCTCGACCACGACCGCGGGTTCGGCGCCGCGGCTGGTCCAGACGCTCCACAGCGACCGCAAGCCGATCCAGGCGAGATAGGCGCCGCCGGCATAGCGCAGCAGGTCGAACAGCGATGCCGACGCCGCGATGAGGGCGGAGATCCCGGCGGCGGCCAGCAACGAATGGACGGTGTTGCCGACGCAGATGCCCACCGTCGCCACCACCCCGGCCTGCCGGCCGTCGGCGATGCTGCGGGTCAGCACCAGAAGCGAATCCGGCCCCGGCGCCAGAACCAGGACGCAGACGGCGACCATATAGAGTTGCAGCAGATGGAGGTCGAGCGGCAGGGCCATCGCGGACGAACCTTGAAGAACGGTGGAGCGGGCGTTCAATCCGGCCAGCGGCGGTGAATCCACAGCCATTGCGCCGGCTTGTCGCGGATCCAATCCTCCAACAGACGGTTCAGCCGTTCCATCAGAATTCGCGCATCCGCATTGCGGTCGCCGCTGGTCGGGTATTCCTCCGGCGGCAGGACGGTGATGCGGAAATGCGCGCCCTCCAGCCGCTCGGTCCGCGTTGGGCACAGCGGCAACTGCATCTTCATGCCCAGCACGGCGGCGGCCGGCGCGGTCATGGCATCGCGACCGAAGAAGGGGACGGGGATGCCGTCATTCATCTTCTGGTCGATCAGCATGCCGACATGGCCGCCCTTGGTCAGGTAACGCAGCAGGATTCTGGCGCCCTCCGGTCCCTTGGGGATCTGAGTGCCGGTCGCCGCCCCGCGCAGCTTCACTAGCAGGTCGCCGACGATCGGGTTGTTGGGCGCCCGGTAGACCACCCCCAACTCCAGCCCGTGCAAGCGGGCGGCGACCGACTGAACCTCCCAGTTCGCCAGATGGCCGGAGACCAGGATGCCGGCCTTGCCGTCCTCGCGCAATGCATCGACATATTCGATGCCGACCACTTCTGTGCGTTCGCGGCCGATCTGCTCCAGATGCGGGTATTCGGCGATGGTACGGCCCAGATTGTCCCACATGCCGCGCACGATCGCGTCGATTTCCGCCCTGCCCTTCTCCGGAAAGGCCCGCGTCAGGTTGCGCCGCGCGCGGGCGCTGTTGGGCAGCCGCGGGCCCACCGTCCGTCCGATCCAGCCGCCGAGCGCAGAAGCCCGGTCGAGCGGCAGCACCCGGAACAGCCAACAGACAGCGTGGACAAGCGCCGCCTCCACCGGATAGCCGATCCGGCGCGTCAGCCATTTCTGCAGCGGACTACGCGGCTTGGCCATCGGGGCTTCCCTTCAGCAACACGGAGGTCAAAAGCATGGAGAGCGCCCGCTCGTCGGCCCAGCGCACCGACACCGGCAGGACGGCGACCTTCGCCCGCAGGTCGGGCGGCAGGCGCACGGCATCCTTGGCGGTGGTGACCGGCACGGCGCCCAGCGCCGCGGCGCGGTCGATCAGGGCCGCGATCTCGGCCGCTCGGTAGGGGTGGTGGTCGGCGAAGGGCACCCGTCCGACCACGCGGGCGCCGAGCGCCTCCAGCGTGGCGAAGAACTTCTCCGGCCGGCCGATTCCGGCGAAGGCCAGCACGTCGCGTCCGGCCAGCCGGGCGGCGGCCTCGGGATCGGGTTCCAACCGCGCCGCCAGCACCGGCCGCCCG
Source organism: Azospirillum sp. TSO5 (assembly GCF_003116065.1). Classification (NCBI taxonomy): domain Bacteria; kingdom Pseudomonadati; phylum Pseudomonadota; class Alphaproteobacteria; order Rhodospirillales; family Azospirillaceae; genus Azospirillum; species Azospirillum sp. TSO5. The sequence goes on from NZ_LGQY01000121.1 coordinate 24,015, forward strand.
CCGGCCAGCGCCGCCAGACCGTGGCGGTCCTCGCCCAGGATCACCAGCGCGTCGGCGCGGGCAAGGCCGTCGGCAACCCGTTCTCGCAGCGGACCAGCCGGCACCAGCCGGCCGTTGCCGAAACCGACCGCGCCGTCGGCGACGATCAGAGCCAGATCCTTGTGCAGCGCCGGATTCTGGAACCCGTCATCCATGACGATGGCCCCTGCCCCGGCGGCGGCCGCGCACTCCGCCCCCGCCAACCGGTCGCGCGCCACCCAACAGGGGGCCGCCCCTGCCAGCAGCAGCGCCTCGTCACCGACATTGGCGGCACCGTGGCGGCCGGGATCGACCGCCAGAGGGCCGACCTCCCTCCCGCCATGGCCACGGGTCAGCGCATGGACGGCGATCCCGCGAGCCTGCAGCGCCGCGATCAGCGCCAGCCCGACCGGTGTCTTGCCGGCACCGCCAGCCACCAGATTGCCGACACAGGCGACCGGAACGCCGACCCGGCGTGGAACGGTCCCGGCAAGGCGCCGCCGTCCGGCCAGCCCATAGAGCGCGCCCAGCGGCGCCAGCAGGGTGGAGGCAATGCCGGGCGGCCGATACCAGAAGGCGGGGGTCTTCACGGCTCCGCGTCCCCTCAGGCAGCGGTCCGGATACCGGCGGCGCCCAGCACCGGGGCCAGCGCCCCCAGCGCCCGGTCGATGATCCGCCGGTTGTCCGCCGTCACCCGCGCGGCCCCCGCGACGATGCGTTCGCGCGCCCGGTCGTCGGTCAGCAGCCGCCGGGTCTCGCGGGTCAGCGCATCGCCGTCCGCGACCGGCAGGGCGCCGCCGGCGGCCTCCAGCATGTGGGTGATCTCGCCGAAATTGAACATGTGCGGGCCGTACAGCACTGCGCAGCCCAACTGCGCCGGCTCCACCGGGTTCTGCCCGCCGTGGGGAATGAAGGAGCCGCCCATGCACACCACCGGCGCGGCACGGTAGAACAGCCCCAGCTCGCCCATGGTGTCGGCGATGTAGACGGCATGCTCCGGTCCCGGCAGCAGGTGCCCGGCCGTGCGCTGCAGAACCGCCAAACCGCGGGCCCGCATCAACTCGGCGATGGCGTCGCCACGATGGGCATGACGCGGTACGATGACGGTCAGCAGGCCGGGCAGAGCCGGGGCCAGCGCGGCATGGACCGCCGCGGCGATCTCGTCCTCCCCCGGGTGGGAGCTGGCGAGCAGCCAGACAGGCCGACCGGCCAGGGCGGCGCGCAACGGCTCCATCGCGTCGGATGCGGCTGGCGGCGGCTCGGCGGAGAATTTCAGGTTGCCGACGCTGGCAACACCGAAGGCCCCCAGCCGGCGCAGCCGCTCCGCATCCCCCTCCGTCTGGGCCAGCGTGACCTGGAAGGTGGACAGCAGGCCGCCGATCAGACCGGGCGCGTTGCGCCAGCGGGAAAAACTGCGTTCGGACATGCGGGCGTTGACCAGCGCGGCCGGGATCGAGCGGGCACGGATGCCGGCCAGCAGGTTCGGCCAGATCTCCGATTCCGTCCACAGCACCGCGTCGGGCCGCCAATGGTCGAGGAAGCTATCAACCGCATCCGGCAGATCGACCGGCACATATTGATGGATGGCGCGCTCCGGCAGCCGCCGCCCCATCAGCTCGGCCGAGGTGACGGTGCCGGTGGTCATCAGCACGGTCAGATCGGGCGCGCTGTCCAGCAGCCGGCCGATCAGCACCAGGACCGAATTCGCCTCCCCCACGCTGGCCGCGTGGATCCAGGCCAGCGGACCGTCCGGCCGGGCGCGCGAGGCAATGCCGAACCGCTCCGCCTGACGGGCGGGGTCTTCCTTGCCGGCGGCGCGGCGGCGGTCGAGATAGAGGCGCACCGCCGGCCCGGCGACGGTCGTCAGGCCACGGTAGAGGGATTGCAGCATCAAGGCCCGGAACTGGAGACGTACGACAACGGGCGCGTTGCCGGTCCCCCTGATACGGACCACCGGCGACGCGCCCGGCGGCACCTTAGCACGCGGCAACCATTCCGTAACAGGGGACGGTGCGATGCAGCTCCCTCACCGCTTCGCCAGCGCCAGCTTGGCGCCGAGCGCGGCGAAGGCGGCGGCGAAGCTGCGGCGCATCCAGGCCATCACCCGCGGGCGGGAGACCACCTGATCGCGCACCGCGGCGGCGAACAGGCCGTAGAGGACGAAGACCGCGAAGGTCAGCGCCATGAACACGCCGCTCAGTTCCAGCATGCGGGCGAGCGGCTGCGGGTCGGCGTCGCTGACGAACTGCGGCAGGAAGGCCAGGAAGAAGATCGACAGCTTCGGGTTCAGCACATTGACCAGCACCGCCCGCAGGATCGTCCGCCCGGCCGAACGCTGCATCCTGTCCGCCGCCCCGTCCGTCTCAACGCTCAGCGCCCCCTGCTCCTTCAGCGTCGCCCAGGCCATGTAGAGCAGATAGAGCACGCCCAGGATCTTCAGCCCCTGGAACGCCACGGCACTGGTGTGCAGCAGGGCGGCCAGTCCCAGCACCGCCGCCGCCATGTGCGGCACGATCCCCATCGTGCAGCCGAACGCCGTCACAGCGCTGGCCCGCGCGCCCTGCGACAACCCCGCCGCCAGCGTCAGCAGCACCCCGGTTCCGGGCGAGGCGACGACGATCAGGGAGGTGATGAGGAAGTCGGGGGTCATGGCCGGGGACCTCGCGCGGGAGTGGTGATCCGGCGAAATGGAACCATGGCACCCGGTCTTCGCCAAGCGGAATGCGGTTCCCCGCTTACGTGAAGGGCCGCAGATTCGACAGGAATTGTTCGGCCGAGCGGCGCCAGGAATAGCCCAGCGCATAGTCACGGCAGGTCTGCGCCGGGATCGCCAGCGCCCCTTCGACCGCCCGCTTCAGATCCTCGTCCAGGCAGCCGGCGCCAGAGCCGTCGACCACGTCCAACGGTCCCGGAACCGGATAGGCCGCCACCGGCACGCCGGAGGCCAGCGCCTCCAGCAACACCAATCCGAAGGTGTCGGTTCGCGACGGGAAGACGAAGACGTCGGCAGCGGCGTAGTGCTTCGCCAGATCCTCGCCATGCCTGGCGCCGACCCAATGGACGCCGGGGTATTTGCGCTGCAACTCCTCCCGCGCCGGGCCGTCGCCGACCACCACCTTGGTGCCGGGCAGGTCGAGGCGCAGGAAATCCTCCAGGTTCTTTTCCACGGCGACGCGGCCGACATACATCGACACCGGACGGGGCAGATCGAGGAAACCCTTGTCACGCGGCCGGAACAGCTCGGTATCGACACCGCGGGTCCAGCGGCGGATGTTGGCGAAACCGCGGTGCGTCAGAGCGTCCTCGATGGTCTGGGTCGCCACCATCACCGCCGAGGACGGCTTGTGGAAGCGGCGGACCACCGCATAGGACAGCGCCAGCGGGATCGGCGCGCGGTCGCGCACATATTCGGGAAAGCGCGTGTGGTAGGCGGTGGTGAAGGGCTTGCCATGCTTCAGGCAATAGGACCGCGCGGCGAAGCCCAGCGGCCCTTCGGTGGCGATGTGGATGCAGTCGGGCCGCATGCCCTCGATCATCGCCCACAGCCGCCGCTTGGCCCCCAGCGCCAGCCGGATTTCCGGGTATGTCGGCATCGGCAAGGTGCGGAAGCGGTCGGGGCCGATCACCTCGACGCTGTGCCCCATCGCCTCCAGCTCATCGCGCACGGTGCCGATGGTGCGCACGACGCCGTTCACCTGCGGGTGCCAAGCGTCGCTGACGATCAGGATGTTCACGCCGCTTCCCGTTCCTTCGCCGCCAGTTTGCCCGCACTGGGACCAGGGGCCGGCATCCGCTGCGCCATGACCTCCGTCCAGTGGATGATCTCCAGCGCGCCGCTGTCGTGCTCGACCAAGGCGGTACAGGACTCGACCCAATCGCCGTCGTTGCAATAGAGGATTCCTTCGATATCGCGCATCTCGGCGGTGTGGATGTGGCCGCAGACGACGCCGTCGACCTTGCGACGGCGGGCTTCCTCGCCTAGGGCTTCTTCGTATTTGCCGATGAATTCGACCGCGGTCTTGGCCTTGTGCTTCAGATAGGCCGACAGTGACCAGTAGCTGAAGCCCAGCTTGCGCCGGACCCAGTTGAACAGGGTGTTGACGTGCAGCAGCGTGACATAGGCGTGGTCGCCCAGCAGGGCCAGCCACTTGGCGTAGCGCACCACCGCGTCGAATTTGTCGCCGTGGGTGATCAGCAGGCGCCGGCCGTCGGCGGTGGTGTGGACCCATTCGTCCACCACATGCACCCCGCCGAACTGCAGCCCGACATAATCGCGCGCCGCCTCGTCATGGTTGCCGGGGATGTAATAGACCTCCACACCCTTGCGGGCGCGGCGCATGATCTTCTGCACCACGTCATTGTGGGCCTGCGGCCAGTACCAGCTTTTCTTCAGCCGCCATCCATCGACGATGTCGCCGACCAGGAACAGGTGATCCGATTCGGTGTGTTTCAGGAAATCGAGAAGCAGCTCCGCCTGACAGCCGCGCGTTCCCAGATGAACGTCGGATATCCAAATGCTGCGGTAGCGCTTGACCGCTGGGACGGCGTCCATCTTCCGCTCCGTCGTCGCCATGGCCGGTGGCCATCAAGACAACTGCCGTATAAAGGAAAGACGCTCACCTTGACAACGATTTGGAACACCCGCACCTATTCGCCACGTATATTTCTTCTATCGTCATCATCTTGCATTTTTACTGCAACGGAACCGCCGTGATCCCTTCACGGCTTTGCAACAGAAGGCGCCTCACGCGCCGGTCAGGGAGAGCGAATCGGTGCGCGACACGGTGCTGATGAACGAGGATCCGACGATCGATGCCGGCGGCGGGGATGCGGCGCCCGATGTGCGGCGGCTTCTGGTGATCCACAACCCGACGGCCGGCGGGCGGCGGGCGCGGCGGCTGCGCGCGGTTGTCTCCCGGTTGGAGGCGCGCGGGGTTAACGTCACCGTCAGGCCGACGGGCAAGCGCGGCGATGCCGAGGCCTTCGCCCGCGAGGCCGATCCCACCGCCGTCGATGCGGTGGTGGCGGCCGGCGGCGACGGCACCATCAACGAGGTCATTAACGGGCTGGCGGTCCATGCCGACGTGGGGCAGCCGCTGCCGCTCGGCATCGTGCCGATGGGCACCGCCAATGTGCTGGCGGCCGAACTGGGCCTGACGATGGACCCGGAGCGCATTGCCGCGGCGATTGCCGGCGGGCGGCGGACGATGATCTGGCCGGCGCTGGCGAACGGGCGGGTGTTTTCGCTGATGGCCGGGGTTGGGCTGGACGCGCGGGTGGTGGAGCGGGTCGATCCGAGGGTGAAGCGGCTGATCGGCAAAGGCGCCTATGTGGCGGAGACGTTGGTACAGTTGGCGACGCGGCCGGACCACCGCTATCACGTGACGCTGGACGACGGCCCGCCGCAGGAGGTGGCGTCGGTGATCGTCGCCAAGGGGCATTTCTACGGCGGCCGGTTCATCTGCGCGCCGGATGCGCGGCTGACCGAGCCGGTGCTGCATGTCTGCCTGTTCCCGCGCGGCGGGCGGCTGAATGCGCTGCGCTATGTCTGGGGCGTCACCGCCGGACGGCTGGCGCGCTTTCCGGAGTATCGCGTGGTGACGGCGAAGCGGGTGCGGATCGACGGGCCGGCGGGTGACGGGCTGTTCGCCGACGCGGTGCAGGGCGATGGCGACGTGCTGGCACGGCTGCCGGTGGAGATCACGCTGGCAGGATGGCGCTTGCCGGTGCTGGCGGGGTGAGTGGTTGCTCGGCTGCCCCCTCCCCATCCCTCCCCCGCTTCGCGGGAGAGGGGGTGTGATGCTTGTCGGCCTAAACTGATCGCGAAGCGGCGGCAGTCCCCTCTCCCTCGAAGAGGGGGAGGGTTAGGGAGGGGGCAATCCTTTGCCAACCCGCGCCGCCCTCGCCTGCTCCTGCAACGCCACGTAATGGTGCCAGACCAGCCGCGCCGCCAGCGAGCGGTAGGGCCGCCAAGGTTCGGCCACCTCGATCAGCTGTTTCGCCGTCGGCTTGTCGGCCCAGCCCTTCAGCCGCTGCACGCCGAGCTGAATCGCCAGATCGCCGATCGGCCAGATGTCCGGCCGGTCGAGCGTGGTCATCAGATAGACCTCGGCGCTCCAGCGGCCGATGCCCTTCAGCGCGACGAGTTGGGCAATCGCCTCCTCGTCGGGCAGGTCATGGATGATGTCGAAATCGAGCCGGCCACTCGCCACCGCCTCGGCAAGGCCGCGGGCATAGCCGATCTTCTGGCGGGAGAAGCCGCAGGCGCGCAAACTTTCGTCGTCCAGCGCCAGGATGGCATCAGGCGTAACTTCGCCGCCCAGCCGGTCCTGCAGCTTGGCCCACAGGGCCAGCGCCACCTTAGTGGAGAGCTGCTGCTCCATCACCATGCGCAGCAGGCCGACGAAGCCGGTCGGCCGGGTGAAATCGCGGATCACCGGGCCGCCGACGCGCAGGCATTCGGCAAAAATGGGGTCGAGCGCAGCCAGATGTTCAACGCTCATCGGCCGCGCTCCAATCCCTGCAACCTGTGGATCAGGCCACCAGCTCGATGGCGTAGTCCTCAATCACGGTGTTGGCGAGCAGCTTGCTGCACATCGCCTCGACCTCCTTGCGGGCGGTCGCCTCGTCGGTGCTCTTGAGCTGCAGCTCGATCACCTTGCCGGCGCGGACGTCCTCGACGCCGTCGAAGCCCAGCGTGTGCAGCGCGTGCGCGATGGCCTTGCCCTGGGGGTCGAGAACGCCGCGCTTGAGGGTGACGTGAACCTTGGCCTTCATCGGATGTCCGCTCGCTTTGGGGTGTTGGTGGAGGGGTGGTTATTGAATGGCAGTCACTGGATCGTCTTGGGGCCCTTGACGTCGCTCGGCCCGCCTTCCGGCAGGATGCCGAGGCGCCGCGCGACCTCCTGATAGGCTTCCTCGACGCGGCCCAGGTCCTGACGGAACCGGTCCTTGTCCAGCTTCTCGTTGGTCTTGACGTCCCACAGGCGGCAATTGTCGGGGCTGATCTCGTCCGCCAGGACGATCCGCATCTCCTCGTTCTCCCACAGCCGGCCGAATTCCAGCTTGAAATCCACCAGCTTGAGCCCGATGCCGAGGAAGAGGCCGGACAGATAGTCGTTCACGCGAAGCGACAGCGCGACCATGTCGTCGAGGTCCTGCGGAGCCGCCCAGCCGAAGGCGGTGATGTGCTCCTCGGAAACCATCGGATCGTTCAGCTCGTCCGACTTGTAGTAGTATTCGATGATCGACCGCGGCAGCGGCGTGCCTTCGGGAATGCCGAAGCGGCGCGACAGGCTGCCGGCGGCGACGTTGCGGACAACGACCTCGATCGGGATGATCTCGACCTCGCGCACCAGTTGCTCGCGCATGTTCAGGCGGCGCATGAAGTGCGTGGGCACGCCGATCTCGGACAGACGACTCATCAGGTACTCGGAGATGCGGTTGTTCAGCACCCCCTTGCCGGTGATGACGCCCTTCTTCTGGTTGTTGAAGGCGGTGGCGTCGTCCTTGAAGTATTGCACCAGGGTGCCCGGCTCCGGCCCTTCGAAGAGTACCTTGGCCTTGCCTTCGTAGATGCGCCGGCGTCGTGTCATCGCATGATCGTCCAAATACGTAAGGACCGGTCAAGCGAGCTTGCCGGCCCAGGAATGTGCCAGAGTGATATAGCAAGCCGGGTGCACGAACACAACGACGGGGGCGGGAGGGCAGGATTGTGCGGTCAACCCGCCCCTCACAGCTCCACCGGCCCATAATCCACCGCGTGCGGGCGGCCCGGGGCGAAGTGCCAGATCGGGTTCAGGTCGGGCCGCTCCACCCGTGGCACCGCCAGCAGGGAGCTGGACGAGGTGCCGAAGCCGTTTGGCAGCAGGAAGTCCATGGCGCCGCGCTCGTCCGGCGTGCCTTCCCAGATGCGGCTGCCCATCAGTTCCGGCCAGCCACCCCAGGCGAAGGACTCCGTGTCGGGGACGTCCACGGCCGGCGGGACCGCATGCTCGAACAGCGGGCGGTAGAAGGCGGTGCGCGGGTCCTGCGGGTCGTCCAGCTCGAAGGCGGTCAGCATGTGGACGCCGGCGGGGATCGACGACACCTCCGGCCGGTGGCGCGGGTTGGCGCCGCGATGGACGACCAGATAGGCGTCGCGGTTGTCGGCGATCACCAGATTGAAGGGGCGGTAGGCACGGATGTCGAGGTCGGCGAAGCTGCGCGCGGCATCGGCGGCGTCGCCATGATCCAGCGCGTCCAGCACCAGTTCGCCGCGCGACCGCTTGCCGGCCTCCGGCCCCAGCGTGCCGAAGCGGTTGAGGATGACCGCCACCACCCCCTCGTCGTTCAGACCCATCCAGGAGCCGCCGGCCAGTTCGTCCAGCCCGGCGACCACGTTGGGCCGGTCGGGCCAGTGGCGGGCGGGAGGAAGCCAGGGGCGCCCGGTCATCTCGTCACGGTTTCCGGCGACGACCAGCGGCCAGGTTGCGTCGGGTCGCCGCAGGAGGATCACGCTGCACATGCCATACCTTGTCTTTTGTGGTGCCCAAGGGTATCTCGCCGCCCCGAGGAAACTCTGCAGAATATCCGCGGCTGCGACGCGGCGGGACAGTGACGACAACCGCTTCCGGGCTATATAATCATTGGGAACGGGAGCGAAACCAATAAGGAGCCTGGGTCCCCATGACGACCTTCGACGACCGCGAAAAGGCTTTCGAGAACAAGTTCCAGCACGACGCGGACCTGCTCTTCCGCATCCGCGCCCGGCGCGACCGGCTGGCCGGCGAATGGGCCGCCGACCTGATGGGGCTGTCCGGGGCGGAGGCCGAGGCCTATGCGCGCCAGATCGTGGACACCGACATCGCCACCGCCGGCCCGCACGACATCCGGGACAAGCTGTGCGCCGACCTGAACGCCCGCGGAGTCGACATCTCCGAACACCGGGTGGAAAAGCAGATGGCGCATTTCCTGGACATCGCGCGCGAGCATGTGACTCAGGGCTGATCCGGGGGCCTGAGCCCGCCTCACGCGGACCCGCCGCCGCAACGGCCGTGCGGCGGGAGGCCTACTCCGCGGCCCGGTGCAGGAGGCGCTGCCCGGCATAGTCGGCGATGCGGCGGATCAGCATGTCGATCTCGCCCTTCAGCCGGGCGAAGCCGTCGTGGCGTTCCAGCGTCTCCTCGTTCATGTAGAGGCGGCGGTTGATCTCAAGCTGGATCGAATGACGGCCGCGCGCCGGATCGCCGTAGCGCGCCAGCAGTTCCACCCCCTTGTACGGATCGTTGATCGCCACGCGATGGCCGAAGCCGCGCAGGGTCTCCGCCACCAGCCGGACGAATCCGGGCTCGCTGGTGGTGCCGTCGCGGTCGCCGATGACGAAATCCACCGCCAGCGGGTCGCGCCCGTCCGGCCGCAGCGACGACGGCATGGAATGGCAGTTGACGTGCCACACCGTGCTGAACCGCGCCGCCAAGCCATCCAGCGCAAGCCGCATCTGGGCATGGTAGGGACGGTAATAGCGGTCGATGCGGTCGGTCACCGCCGCCGCCGGCAGCTTTCCGTCATAGAGCGGCAGGCCCGGCCGCAGCATGCTGCGGATCAGCCCCATGCCCAGCGTGCTGCGCGGAGTCGGGCGCAGCGGCATCGGCAACTCGCCGTCGACCAGCGCCGGGTCGATGTCGTCGACCGCGCGGTTCACGTCGATGCAGGTGCGGGGAAACAGCGCGCACAGCAGGGTGGCGCCATGGTCGGGCGCCGTGGCGAACAGCTCCTCGACATGGGTGTCCTCCCCCTGGCGCAGCAGGGGATGCGGACAGATCACCCGGAAATCGGCGGGATAGACGCTGCCGCTGTGCGGCGAATCGAACAGGACCGGAAGGCGCCGGCCGACCGGGTCGTTGCGGACAAGAACGTCATCGATCACGAAGCTCATCGACCGGCCCCGGCCAGACGACCCGATGGAGACATAGGCGATAGAGACATCGGCAAGTTCGATTCCCGCCAGTTAAATTGCCGCAAGTTCAACCGCCGACCTTATCAATCCAGACAATCCTATAACCCATGCGTCAAGCCTCAGTCGACGGCAATTCGTCATGATCCTGCCATGCCGCCGCAACATCGCACCGGGCGCATCAGCCAAAAAAACCGCGCTTCACGACCGGCCCGCACTGGCGCGGAGTCGCTTGGTTCGTCATACTGATTGGAGCGCCCACCGCTGGCGAGCTTGCCGCTTGACCGACCCGCTCTTCGCCCCCGTCGAACTCTCTCCGCCGGACATCGCGCCCCACCGGCGCGGCAACACCGGCATCGACCACGTCACCAGCCTGTCGGCGGCGGAGCCGGGGCCGCATGTGGTGCTGAACGCGCTCGTCCACGGCAACGAGCTGTGCGGCGCCATCGCCCTGGATGCGCTGCTGCGGATGGGTCTGCGGCCGACGCGCGGACGGCTGACCTTCGTCTTCGCCAACACCGCCGCCTATGCGACCTTCGACCGCCAGAACCCCTATGCCTCGCGCTATCTGGACGAGGATTTCAACCGGCTGTGGTCGCCGGAGCATCTGAACGGCCGGCGCGACAGCGTGGAGCTGCGGCGCGCCCGCGTCCTGCGGCCGGTCTACGAGTCGGCGGACCTGCTGCTCGACCTGCATTCGATGACGGCGGACACCGCGCCGCTGACCCTGTGCGGCCGGACCACGCGCGGGCGCGACCTGGCGCTCGGACTCGGCTATCCGGCCTGGGTGGTGGCGGACGGCGGCCATGCCGGGGGCAAGCGGCTGATCGATTACGGCAGCTTCGCCGAGCCGGAGGGGTCGCACACCGCCATCCTGGTCGAATGCGGCCAGCATTGGCGGACCGAGACCGCGACGGTCGCGCTGGAAAGCTGCCTGCGCCTGCTTCTCGGTCTGGAGATGATCGATCCGCCGCTGAACGGTCCGCGCCTGCGCCCGCGCACCGATCCGCAGCGGGTGGTCGAGGTCACCGATGCGGTGACCGCAGCCAGCGAGCGGTTCCGCTTCACCGCCCCCTTCGTCGGCATGGAGGTGATCGGCCGCGCCGGCACCGTCATCGGCTGGGACGACGGCCGCGCGATCCTGACTCCCCATGACGACTGCGTCCTCATCATGCCCGCCCGCCGGGTGAAGTCCGGCCAGACGGCGGTGCGGCTGGGGCGGATCGTCGGGTGAGGTTTGTGAGTGCCGTTGATAAACGCTTCACGTTGAACCGCTTCGCGACGGATCTTATCAAGAGCCTCCCTCGGCGGTCATTCCCGCGAAGGCGGGAATCCAGACGCTCCCGGGGCTCAAGATGCGGATCAGTCTGGTTCCCCGCCTCCGCGGGGATGACGGCCGAGAAAAGCCCAAAAGCTCACAAACTCTGATGGGAGGCCAACACCGCCGGCCCCCTCACTTGGCCGCCGGCTTGCCCTTCGTCCAGGTCGCATTCGCGCTGAACAGCGGCACGGTGGAGATCGAGGTCTTGGCCGAGGCGTCCTTCACCTGTCGGCTGTACACCACATAAACCATCGTGTCGTTCGGCCGGTCGTAGATGCGGCGAATGGCGATCGACTTGAAAATCAGGCTCTTCCGTTCGGAGAAGACCTCCTCCCCCTTCTGCGACAATTCGATGTCGCCGACGGTCACCGGGCCGGTCTGACGGCAGGCGATGGAGGCGTTGGACGGGTCCTCGAACCAGTTGCCCTTGCTCAGCCGGTCGATCAGGCTGCGGTCGAAATCGACCAGATGGCAGGTGATTCCCTTCACCTTCGGATCCTCGATCGCCTGGATCTCCAAGCCGTTGCCGGTCCAGTCGTTGGAGAAGCGGCCGACCACCTCGTCGGCCGCCGCCGTGCGCAGCGGGAGCGCGGCGGCCAGCAGGCCCAGAACCAAAAGGCCGGCGGAAGCGTTCATCAGGGGAAACGGGCTGCGCATCTCGATCGGGTCTCCGGCAAGGACGGGCGGGGACCGCAGGATGAGCGGCCCGGAAAAACACTCCCCTAGATCGGAGGGTCTGGCGCCGCCGTCAAGCGCCTCCCTCCGGAGGTCCGGCCACCGCGATGACAGACCGCAGCCCGCTCGCCTCGCTTCCCCCCGCCCCCGAGGCTCCGCTTGCCGGCACGCCGGAACCGGCGACCGAACCCTTGCCCTCACCCGGCCACCGCCGCGATCCGCTGACCATCGCCGTCGTCGGCCTGTTCGTCATCGCCGTTCTGTTCGCGCTCTATTTCGGACGCGACGTGCTGCTGCCGATCATGCTGGCGCTGATCCTCAGCTTCCTTCTGCGACCGCTGGTCCGCGCCCTCTACCGCGTCGGGGTGCCCGAGGGGCTCGGCGCCGCCGTCATGGTCGTCATGCTGTTCGGCGGCGTGCTGCTGGCGGTCTATACCCTGTCCACCCCGGCGGCGGAGTGGGTGAACCGCATGCCGCGGGTCCTGCATGAACTGGAATTCAAGCTGGGCGACATCCGCGCCGGCATCGACCGCGCCCGCGAAGCCTCCCGCCAGATCGAGGAGATCACCAAGGAAACCGGCGAGGCCGGGCCGGTGCGCGAAGTGGTGGTGCGCGGTCCGACCCTGATGGAACAGGCGGTCAGCCAAGTCGAATCGGTTCTCGCCAATGTCGTGATCCTGCTGGTGCTGCTCTATTTCTTCCTCGCCCGCGGCCGCCATTCATTGGAGTCGCTGATCGGCACCATGCGCAACGTCGATGACCGCGTGCATTACGCGATGGTCGCGGCGACGCTGCAGCAGAACATCGCCGCCTATCTGCTGACCATCACCGTCATCAATGCGGTGCTGGGGCTGGCGACCGGGCTGGTGATGTGGATGTGGGGGCTGCCGAACCCGGCGCTGTGGGGAGTGATGGTGGCGCTGGCCAACTACATTCCCTTCATCGGCCCGGCGGTGATGACCGGCGTGTTCTTCCTGGTGTCGGTCCTGACCTTCGACAGCCTCGGCACCATCATCCTGCCACCCCTGTCCTTCGTGGCGCTGACCACGCTAGAGGGCAATTTCCTGACGCCGATGATCGTCGGCCGCCGGCTGTCGCTGAACCCCATCGCGGTGTTCGTGTCGATCCTGTTCTGGGGCTGGCTGTGGGGCATACCCGGCGCGCTGCTGGCCGTACCGATCCTGGCGATCCTGAAGATCCTGTTCGACGCGCACGAGCCGCTGAAGCCGGTGGGTGCGCTGCTGGGGGATTGAAGGTGGGGTTGCCCCCTCCCTCCCGCTTCGCGGGTCCCTCCCTCCCCCGCCTTCGGCGGTAGAGGGTGAGTTTGCAAAGCGGCGGCAGTCCCCTCTCCCTCGAAGAGGGGGAGGGTTAGGGAGGGGGCACCCGCAGCGATACCCTCACGCCACCGAAGCCAGAGGCAGATTGACCAGCAAATTCTGCGGCTTCAGCTTCAGCCGCCGCCCTTCCGTCATGGCCAGCCCCAGATAGACCGGCCGGCCGGCGAGATCGGGGCGCATGGCGGCGGGGTCGGCGAAGTCCAGGCGGAACAGGGCGAGAATGCGGGCCAGCCGCTCCTCTCCCACCTCGACCCCGTTGTAGAGGTCGTTGAGGATCGCGGATGCTGCGCTGTCGAGCCCGACATGCCAGACCCAGCGGTCGTCGCGGATGTTCTGCACCGGCTGGATGCTGACCGTCACGCCCAGGAAATGCCCGACCCAGGCCTCCAGCACGCGGGCCAGCGCGTCCAGCCCGGCGGCGGCGAAGGTGATGTCCAGCACGGTGTCGTGCCGGGCGTCGCGGCCCCAATAGAGCGGGTGGTTGGTCTCGTCCAAGATGTCCAGCTCGACGCTGCGGGGAGCGGTGCCGGCCTCCACCACCAGACGGCCGAGCGAACCGAAGCCGCCGGACGCCGCCATCGTCTCCACCGTCTCGGCATCGGCGACACGGACGCGGCCGTCCTCCACCGAGACGGTCTGTTCGCGGAAGAACAGCTCCCCGGCCCGCGCCCGCAGGCCGGACGGCGTTTCATCCAGGATGCCGCGCAGGATGGCGTGGACCAGCTGGTCGATGAACAGGGCGGGCACCCCGCGGGCACCCTCGCGGAACAGGCGGATGTAGCAGCCTTCCAGCGTTCCGGCCGCGAGCAGCCGGTCGCGGAAGGCCAGCCAGACCTGGAAATTCTCCCGCGCATCCGGATCGGCGATGGCGTCGAGCAGCGGCGCGGGCACACTCCGCGCCGGATCGTCGAGCAAGGCGGCGTGCAGCGTGCGCTCCGCATCGCAGGCCTCCTCCGGCGGCCGCATCTCCGGCCGGAGAAGGTAGGCGCGCAGGAAATCGGGCGTCACCGCCAGATGGTTGTCGTCATCGCGGGTCAACAGGTGGAAACCGGACGCCGTCCAGAAATCGGTCATGCTGCTGGGCACCTTTGGTCCTGAAGGCGCCTATCCGACGACAGAGCCGTCGGCCGGCGCAAGTGTCTTGTGCGCAAGAGTCTTGTCGAGAAAGGCATCGATGTCCGCCCACACCCGATCGCGGATGGCGTCGCATTCCATCAGCAGTTCGTGCCGCGCCCCGGGATAGTCGGCAAGATGGGCGTTGCCGAGGCGGGCGACCACCGCGCGGTGCGCCGCCGCCCGCACCACCCGGTCGTCCGGCGCGCTCAACAGCAGCACCGGCGTGCGCACCCGCTCCAGCGGCAGGCTGTGGCGCAGCGCATCCTCCGCATCGAGGGCGGCGGCGACCCAGGCGAAGCTGACGCCGCCGACGCGCAGTTCCGGCCGCTCGGCATAGGGGCCGTGGAAGGCGGCGTAGCGCCGCGGATCGGCGGTGATCTTGTTGTCCAGGCTGAAGCGCCCCTCCGCCGGGTCGTAATCGCCCTGCCCCAGCGCATAGCGGGCACCCAATCCGCAGGCGAGCCCGACGCCGGCCAGCATCCGGACCAGCCAGCGCGGCAGCGGTCCGCTGTGGATGGCGTACATCGGCGCCGACAGCAGGACGGCGGCATAGCGGTCGGGATCATCGTCGGCATGGCGGGCCAGCGCCAGCATCGCCACCAGCCCGCCCATGGAATGGGCCAGCAGGATCAGCGGCCCGCCCGTCTCCGCGGCGACGGGTGCCACCACCTGCCGGTAAACCTCGTCGAGATCGTCCACCAGCGTCGCGAAATCGGTCAGATGGTGAATCTGCCGGTTGGGCAAGGGCCGGTCGGACAGGCCCTGATTGCGCCAGTCCAACGCAACGACGCGGAAGCCGCGGGCCGCCAGCGCCTCCACGGTTTCGGCATATTTCTCGATGAACTCCGCCCGGCCGGTCAGCACCAGCGCCGTGCCGCGAACCCGCTCCGGCACCGGCCAGACGGCGACCCGCAGCTTGGCCCCGTCGGGCATCGCGACGAAGCGCATCTCCACGGAACCGGCAGCCGGGTCGGCAGCAGTTTCGCCGGCGGGCTTCGCCGCAAATTCGGATGCAGTCCAAGCGGCATCATCGGCCATACTTTCTCCCCTGACCGTTGTGTTGCAGACCGGAAGAGCGCCCGGACGGGCCACCCATTTCGAATTCGTCAAGACATAGAAAACCAGAAATAGTAGCGATGTCTTGTGTCAGCTGCGAGAGGGAACTCTTTTCCTTGAATGCCGTTGGTCCGCCGTTGGAGGTGAACCGATGAAGACAACACGCATCATCGTCCTGGCGATTGCCGCCGCGACCCTGAGTGGGACTTCCGTCCCTGCGCTGGCGAATGGAAAGGCCAAGGTTCCGCCCGTGCATGTCGAGCATGAGGATGGCGAGGAGATCCTCGTCCACAAGGGGGAAGCGTCCTTTTACAGCCAGAAATTCCATGGCCGCACCACCGCGAGCGGCGAAACGATGAACCAGAACAAGGCGACCGCCGCCTCGCGCACTCTGCCGCTGGGCGCCAAGGCGACCGTCACGAATGAGGAGAACGGCAAGAGCGTCGACGTCATCGTCAACGACCGCGGCCCTTATGTCGATGGTCGCGTGATCGACCTGTCGCGGTCTGCCGCCAAGAAGCTGGACATGATCGACGACGGCACCGCGCCGGTGACTGTGGAGGTCAAGCCGTCGGAGCAGCCGACCGAAGCCGCCCGCGAAAAGGTGGAGAACAAGGTGGACCAGCTCGCCCCCGACAGCCAGGTCGCCCAGGGGGACACCCGCCGCAACGGCAGCAGCGGGGGAAGCAAAAGCGACACAGTGTCGCACTCCGGGTCCGGCAAGTAATGCTGCGGTGCGGCGAAGACGGCTTCCGATTCGCCGCATCCGCTGCCGGATTTCCGTTCAATCGCCGAACCAACAGTCACCGGATGGTCAGGCCTCTGAAAAGAAACGGACTTCGCCGGCAGGGCACCATATGGCGACCGCAAAGTCGCACCAGCGGTCCGCAGCCGGCCCAAGGCGGTGATTTTTACCGTTAAGCCACTGATCCGGCACCATTCCCCTTGCTATACCTTCGGCCCGAAGTAATCCGCCGGCACCACGACGGCTTCCATTGCGCCGAAGCCTGCCGAACGGGGCAGCCGCCTTTCCTGCGGACTTGTGCGGAACGTTAGAGATTTTTTTGCATTTTTGGAGGAGACGTGGTGCCATTCCCATCGCTGCGGCGCACACCACGCATTGCAGCGAACGGCGCGGCGCCCAGCGTCAGACGCCGGAACAGGCACCGAGAGAAAGAGGAATTGCTGCGATGGACGACGTGCGTCAGGTCCGCAAGGATATCGAAGGCTACTGCATCGAAGACCTGTCCGTCGGCATGACGGCCAGCTTCGCCAAGACGGTGACGGAGGCCGACATCGTCCTGTTCGCGGGCATTTCCGGCGACACCAACCCGGTGCACATCAACCAGGAATACGCCGCCACCACCATGTTCCAGGGCCGTATCGCCCACGGCATGCTGACGGTCGGCTTCATTTCGGCCGTGCTGGGCACCAAGCTGCCGGGGCCGGGCTGCATCTACATGAGCCAGACGCTGAAGTTCAAGGCGCCGGTCCGCGCCGGCGACACCGTCACCGCCCGCGCCACCATCACCGAACTGATCCCGGAAAAGCGCCGCTGCGTCATCAAGACCGTCTGCACCGTCGGCGAGACCGTGGTGGTCGAGGGCGAGGCGCTGCTGATGGTCCCGTCTCGCGGTTGATCGGCCGCGACCAGCACTCCGGCCAATCGGCCTGCTTGCGAGCGTAAAACACGCCGGCGCGTTTACCCCGCGCCGGCGTCGGTCTATATAGACGCCCGAGCAAGCGGACCCGCCGGGGTCCGCCCACAGCACCGGGGCGCGCATGCGACTGTACAGACACACCGCCGACCTGCCGGCCGAAGAGCGGGGCGCCGTCGTTGCGCTCGGCAATTTCGACGGCGTGCACCGCGGGCATCAGACGGTCATCGGCACCGCTCAGCGCCTTGCGGCGGAAATGGGCGTGCCGTCGGCCGTCGTCACCTTCGAACCGCATCCGCGCAGCGTCTTCCGCCCCGACGACCCGCCCTTTCGCCTGACGCCCTTCCGCGTCAAGACCCGCCACATCGAGGCGCTGGGCGTCGACCAGTTGATCGTCTGCCATTTCGACGACAGCTTCCGCCACAAGACCGCGCAGGCCTTCGTCGACGAGGTTCTGATCGCCGGACTGGGCGTGCGGCACGTCGTCTGCGGCTATGACTTCCTGTTCGGGCACAAACGGTCGGGCGACCCCGCCTTTCTGCAGAAAGCCGGGCGCGCCCAGGGCTTCGGCGTGACTGAGGTCGGGCCGGTGTCCGACGAGCAGGGTGGCGTCTATTCCTCCACCCGCGTGCGCGATGCGCTGACCGCCGGCCGTCCGCGCGAGGCCGCCTTCGTTCTGGGCCATTCCTGGGAGATCGAGGGGCGCGTCGTCCATGGCGACCAGCGCGGCCGCACCATCGGTTTCCCCACCGCCAACATCGAGTTGGGCGAGTATCTGCGCCCGGCCTTCGGCGTCTATGCGGTGCGCGCCGGCATCGACCGCGCCGGCGAGACCGTCTGGCTGCCGGGCGTCGCCAACCTCGGCGCCCGCCCCACCGTCGACGGCACGATCGCCCGGCTGGAGGCCCACCTGTTCGACGTCGACCTTGACCTGTACGATCTGCATCTGCGGGTCCAGATGATCGACTTCCTGCGGCCGGAGATGAAGTTCCCCAGCTTCGACGTGCTGAAGGACCAGATCGTGAAGGACGCCGCCGCCGCCCGCGCCGTGCTGGCGGCCGGCTGACCGGAGGGCGTGCAGGATGGAGCGCGTGTTGATGCTGCTGTTCATGCTGAACCAGGGCGGCCCGACCACGCTGGATTTCGCCAGCATGGAGCAATGCAAGGCGGCCGAGCCGATCATCATCCAGAATTACCGCGAGATGACCGGAAACACCGTGCTGGCGCGCTGCATCCGCATGGTGCTGCCGGCCAAGTGACCGGGCCCAAGCGATTGGGCCCAAGCGATTTGGCCAAGTGACGGGATGGCAAGCGATCCGCGCTGGCGGCGGTGGTTTCATCTGATACAGTGCCGCCCCGTCTCCGCTTCGCCCCAAAGCCGTTCCATGCCCCGTCCCGATTCCCTGTCCATCCGCGTCCTGCTGACGGCGCTGGTCGCCTTCGGCCCGCTGTCCACCGACCTGTACCTGCCGTCGCTGCCGACTCTGGTGCGGGTGTTCGACACCGATGTCGCCACGGTGCAGCTGACGCTGTCGATCTTCCTGGTCGGCTTCGCGGTGTCGCAGCTGGTCTATGGCCCGATGTCCGACCGCTTCGGCCGGCGCCCGACCCTGCTGGTGGGGGTGGCGATCTATCTGGCGGCCAGCGCCGTCTGCGCCATGACCAGCAGCATCGACGCGCTGATCGCCGCCCGTTTCTTCCAGGCTCTGGGCGCCTGCTGTGGGCCGGTGGTGGCGCGCGCGGTGGTGCGCGACGTGTTCGGGCGCGACCGGGCGGCGACGGTACTGGCCTATATGTCGATGGCGATGGCGCTCGCCCCGGCGGTGGGGCCGATGCTGGGCGGCGTCCTGACGGAGTGGTTCGGCTGGCGCGCCAACTTCATGCTGCTGACCGTGTTCGCCTGCGGCATCCTGGCCGCGGTGTGGTCGATGCTGGGCGAAACCAACGCCCACCGCGACGAGGAGGCGCTGCGGCCGGGCCGGCTCGCCGCCAACTACCTGCTGCTGATGCGCAACCGCGGCTTCGTCGGCTATGTGCTGGTGGTTGCCTTTTCCTACAGCGGCATCTTCTCCTTCATCTCCGGCTCGTCCTTCGTGCTGATCGGACAATTGCACCTGACCCCGGCGCAGTATGGCGCCAGCTTCGGCGCGGTGGTCCTGGGATATATGCTGGGCACCTTCCTGGCCGGGCGGCTGACGCCGCGGCTGGGCGGCGCGCGGATGATCCGCATCGGGACGCTGCTGTCGCTGGGCGGCGGGCTGCTGGGCGGGGTGCTGGCGCTGGCCGGGGTATTGCACCTGCTGGCCATCGTGGTGCCGGTCTTCCTGTTCATCCTGGGCGCCGGGCTGACCCTGCCCAATGCCACCGCCAACGCGGTCGGTCCCTACGCCACCATGGCCGGGCTGGCGTCTTCGCTGCTGGGCTTCGCGCAGATGGCCATCGCCGCAGTCATCGGCATCGTCGTCGGCCACATGAACGACGGCACCGCCCTGCCAATGATGGGAGCCATCGGGCTGGTCGGGTTGGGCGCGCTGCTGGCGCACCGGCTGCTGGTCATCCCCGCGGCGCGTGGCGGGCGATCCGCCTGATCCGGCCCTGACGAAGGTTGGCGTGGCGGCGGTGGCGCGCCTTGCCGTCGCCATCCTCCGCATCCGCCTCGGCCTCCGACGCTCCCAACTGCGGGAAGCGGTCCATCAGGATGGTGAACAGGATGGTCACCACCAGGCACAGGGCCAGCGTCATGCCGGCAAGCGCGTAATAGCCGGCGCCGCAGGCGATGCCCAGCCCGCCCGCCACCCAGATGACCGCGGCGGTCGTCGCCCCCCGCACGCTGTCGCCGGACCGGAACATCACGCCGGCACTGATGAAGCCGACCGCCTGCGCCACGCCCTGGATGACGCGCACCGGGTCGCTCGGCCGCTCGTCGCCGCTGGTCTGCAGGCCGGCGAACAGTTCCAGCGCAACCATGGTGGTCAGGGCGCAGCTGATGGAGATCAGCGTATGCGTGCGCAGCCCCGCCGCCTTGCCCCGCATTTCGCGGTCGAGTCCAAGCAACGCACCGCAAAAGGCCGCCGCCAGCAGCCGCACCCCCATCTCCTCCGTTGTCAGAACCTCGGTCAAGCCCATGAAATCACTCCGGTTTTTCCGCCTGCCAAACGGTCTGCCACTTTTTTGGGGCACACGGCATTTTTCACTTTGCATTCGATCGCGTTGGATCTATGTAACGCGAACTCGCAAGCGCACGTGCCGCTGGCCCGCCCCTCGGCGTCTCCGAGATGTGGTTATGCAACGACGTAACGCGTGATCCCCGACCGTCCCTTAAACAAGGCGGCGACTTGGAGGTTACGATGGTTGATGTTGTTGTGGGTGGGCGCGTGCTCACCCGTCTCCGAAATCTGCCGCTCCTGGACCATACGGACAGAACAGGGTTCTGTACGGGGCAATCCAGTATTGGCGGCCTGAGCGCCTGATCAGCTTTTTCAGTTGCTGATCGGCCCGCCCGGCCGCTCCGTCCCCCCGACTTCGCCCTTTCCGTTCCATCATCTTGCGTCCCAGGAGACTGAGATGACCCAGAAGATTGCGCGCTTTTTCGAAGAGCAGCGCCCGCAGACCCCTTGCCTCGTCATCGATCTGGACGTGGTCGAGCAGAACTACAACGATCTGCACGACGCCCTGCCCGACGCCCGCATCTTCTATGCGGTGAAGGCGAACCCGGCCGCGGAAATCCTCAGCCTGCTGGCCCGTCTCGGCTCCGCCTTCGACTGCGCCTCGGTCCCGGAAATCCAGATGGCGCTGGCCGCCGGCGCCACCCCGAAGCGCATTTCCTTCGGCAACACCATCAAGAAGGAAAGCGACATCCGCCGCGCCTATGAGCTGGGTGTCCGCCTGTTCGCCTTCGACAGCGAGCCGGAACTGGAAAAGATCGAGCGCGCCGCCCCCGGCGCCCGCGTGTTCTGCCGCATCCTGACCTCGGGCGAGGGCGCCGAATGGCCGCTGTCGCGCAAGTTCGGCTGCGACCTGCCGATGGCCCGCGACCTGCTGCTGAAGGCCCGCGACATGGACGTGCAGCCCTATGGCGTGTCTTTCCATGTCGGCTCGCAGCAGAAGGACCTGATGCAGTGGGACCACGCCATCTTCCAGGTGGCGCAGCTGTTCCGCGAGCTTGAGGTGCTGGGCGTCGATCTGGGCATGATCAACCTGGGTGGCGGCTTCCCCACCCGCTACCGCACCGACGTGCCGGAATGCACCGCCTATGGCCAGGCGATCTTCGACTCGCTGCGTACCCACTTCGGCAACCACCTGCCGGAGACCATCGTGGAGCCGGGTCGCGGCATGGTCGGCAGCGCCGGCATCATCGAGAGCGAAGTGGTCCTGGTGTCGCGCAAGTCGGCCGAGGACCCCAAGCGCTGGGTCTATCTGGACATCGGCAAGTTCGGCGGTCTGGCCGAGACGATGGACGAGGCGATCCAGTACCCGATCGAAGTGCTGGGCGATGAGCAGGACGACGACCGCGAGGCGGTGATCCTGGCCGGCCCGACTTGCGACAGCGCCGACGTGCTGTACGAGCGTGCCGACTACAAGATGCCGATGGGTCTGAAGGCCGGCGACCGCGTGCGCATCCATGCCACCGGCGCCTACACCACGACCTACTCGGCCGTCTGCTTCAACGGCTTCGCGCCGCTGCACCACTACTGCATCTGAGGAGACGGCAGGGCGACACTCTGCCCCTCCTGGACTTGGTCCAAGAAAAAGCCCGCCTGCCGGTTCCACCGGTGGCGGGCTTTTCGTTTCCGGCAGCCGCTTTTCTATGCAGCCTGACTTTTGGACAATCCAAGCACCGGGCAAAGAAAAAGGCCGTTTCCGATCAACGGAAACGGCCTTTTCCGGTGCGTTCGCCGGCCGGCGTGCAAGCGCTCATTCGCGCCAGAACGGCTTCGACATCTCGCGCTCGGCATCCAGACGGCTGAAGCCGATGTCCTGGAGCATACGGTCGTCCAGATAGCCCAGTTCGCGGCGGGTCACGATGCGCTGGCGCCACAGGCCCAGCATGTTCGACGCCACTTCGACGACATGGGCAAAGGTGGAGGTGCTGCGGCCGGTCTCGGCCGAATGCAGAAGGGTTGCCATGATGGAGATTCCTGAGATGTCTTGTTATGGAGGGTCCGCCGGTCGGCGATCACGTCCTCCTTGTGTGGAAATATAATTACGCTCCTTCGAGCCATGTTGCCACCCCCGACGGCAACATGCCCGCTTTGCAGGCAGCGAAGAACTCGCCATGGAATGTCACCGATCTGTGGCAAAAGCGTCATTGCGGATACTTACGGTTCGCTATGCTGACAATAATGGACCCCTGCATCGACAGCCTCTGGACAAGGCCAACCTACTTGGGCGATGTATTGTTTTACTTACGGATCAATTCAGCGGACCAGTGGACAGGTTCATGAACAGCCCCATCACCCCCGCCGGCCAGACCTTCGACACCATCGGCTTCGATGGCGACGACACGCTCTGGCACAATGAATCGCTGTTTTCGATGACGCAGGACCGCTTCCGCAGCCTGCTGGCTCATGCTGCGGACCCTACCGACCTCGACCGCCGCCTGCTGGAGGCGGAGCGGGCGAACCTCCGCGTCTATGGCTACGGCATCAAGGGCTTCGTGCTGTCGATGATCGAGACGGCGATCGCCGTCACCGACGGCCATGTCCCGGCCCGCGACCTGCAGAGCCTGATCGACTTCGGCAAGGCGATGCTGGAGCATCCGGTGGAGCTGCTGCCCGGCGTGGCGGAGGTGGTGGAGACGCTGGCCAGCCGCCACCGGCTGGTTCTGATCACCAAGGGCGACCTGTTCGACCAGGAAAGCAAGATCGCGCGCTCCGGCCTGTCGGAGCTGTTCCACGCGGTGGAGATCGTCAGCGAGAAGGACCCGGCCACCTACCGGCGGGTGATGGACCGCCACGGCATCGATCCGGCCCGTTTCCTGATGGTCGGCAATTCGGTACGCTCGGACATCCTGCCGGTGCTGGCCACCGGTGCCCATGCCGTCCACATCCCCTATGCCATCACCTGGGCGCATGAGGAGGCGGAGGTGCCCGACGATCACTACCGCCGGCTGGACTCGATCCGCGACCTGCCGGCGCTGCTGGCCGACTGGTGAGAAGGACCTTCGATGACCCTGTCCATGCTGCCTGACCTCGACGGCATCACGCCGGAAACCGGCGCCCCGGCCGCCGACCGCATCCTGGCCGGGTCACCGGTCTTCACCACCTGGAACGGCTACGAGTCGGAGGACGGCAAGCGGTTCGCAGGCACATGGCGGTCGACGCCCGGATCCTGGCGCATCGTCTATGACGAGTGGGAATATTGCGAGGTCTTGGAGGGCGAGAGCGTCGTCGCCCATGACGACGGGCGCTCCTGGACCTTGAGGGCCGGGGACCGTTTCGTCATCGAACCGGGCTTCACGGGAAGCTGGACCGTGGTCGCGGCCACCACCAAGCGCTATGTGGTGGTCCTGCCCTGAGGCAGATCGTCAGCCAACGATCTCGATTGAATGCTGGGCGGCGCCGTGGCTGAGGATGGTGACGGCCTTGCGTCCGATCTCCACCGCCAGAACGCCCAGCACCAGGACGGAGGCGACCAGCATCAGGCGGGCGATGTCACGCGACCAGCCGCGCTTGCGGGCGTTGGCGCGGCGATGCTCGCGCAGCACCGCCCGTGCTGCACGGCCGCTCAGCCGCGGTCCCATCCAGGAGGTGGCAGCCATCTTGCGCTCCCTCGTCGTCCCGAACAAATCGATATGCTTTTATATAAAATTTTATCTTGTTGGGCAAGTCGGGATTTTCGCCGCGAAGGACCAGAAGCAGCCGGAAGGAATTACTTATTCGTTCCGCTGACGTAACGGATTGGATCGGTCGTTCCGGCTTCGGAAAAGCCCTTCAGGCGCAACAGGCAGCTGTCGCAGGCGCCACAGGACAGCCCCTCCGGCGTCGGATCGTAGCAGGAATGGGTGAGGCTGTAGTCGACCCCCAGCTCCAGCCCGCGACGGACGATGGCGGCCTTGTCCATCCGCATCAGCGGCGCATGGATCTTGAACCGGCTGGTGCCCTCCACCCCCGCCTTGGTGGCGAGGTTCGCCAGCGTCTCGAAGGCGGCGATGTATTCGGGACGGCAGTCAGGATAGCCGGAGTAGTCCAGGGCGTTGACGCCGATGAACAGGTCGGACGCCCCCAGCGTTTCCGCCCAGGCCAGCGCGAAGGACAGGAAGACGGTGTTGCGCGCCGGCACATAGGTGACCGGGATGCCCTCCCCCAGCCCGGCCGCCAGATCGGCGGCGCTGTCGTGCTTCGGCACGTCGATGGCGTCGGTCAGTGCGGAGCCGCCGAAGGCGCGCAGGTCGATGTCGGCGATCACATGCCGCTCCACCCCCATTGCCGCAACCACCCGCCGCGCCGCCTCCAGCTCCACCGAATGACGCTGGCCGTAGCGGAAGCTCAAGGCGTTGACCCGGTAGCCCTCGGCCTTGGCGATGGCGAGCACCGTCGTCGAGTCGAGTCCGCCGCTGACCAGCACCACCGCCGGCTTTGACTTGTCCTGATCCGCCATCGCACACCTGCCTTTCCTTCGCCATCCGTCCGCCGGGTGGACCCTATGCGGCAGCTTCTGACACATCCGGGCAGCGCAGACCAGATCAGGACATCGCCGCCAGCACCTCGGCGACGGTCATGATGCGCGACGGCGGCAGCCGGATTGTGGCGGTACAGCCCTGCCCCAGCGCGCTGTCCAGCGTGAGTGTCCCACCATGGGCCTCCACCAGACGCGACGCCAGCGGCAGTCCGAGTCCGACGCCCTCGTGACGGCGTGTGGGACCTTGGTCAAGCTGGGCGAAGGGCGTCAGGGCTTTCGCAATGTCCTCCGGTCGCATGCCGACACCCCGGTCCCGCACCGAAAGCTCGACCCAGCCATCGGCGGCCAATGCAGCCGTCAGGGTGACGGTATCCCACGGATGGCTGAATTTGATGGCGTTGGACAGCAAATTGCCCAGCGCCTGGACCAGGCGACGTTGGTCGCCACGAATCGAAGGCAGCCCGCCATCGGCCACCACCGCGACCGTCACACTCTGACGGGTGGCGTGAAAGTGCAGGTCTGCCACGGCCCGGTCGGCGACCGCCGACAAATCGACGGGCGCTTCGGTCAAGGACAGCCCGCCGCCATCGACGCGGGCCATGTCGAGGATGTCGTCGATGATCGCCAACAGCTGTTCGCCGGCCTGACGGATCGCGCCGACACAATCGCGCATCTGATCGTTCCGCCCCTCGTCGCCAATCGTTCGTCCGGCCTGCGCCTCCAACAACTGGGAGAAGCCGATCACCGCGTTCAGCGGGGTGCGCAATTCGTGGCTCATCGCCGCGATGAAGGTGGATTTGGCTCGGTCGGCGGCCTCCGCCGCGTCCTTGGCCGCCAGCAACTCGGCCTCCGTCCGGCGGCGTTCGGTGACGTCGCGGAGAATGGCGGTGTAGAGCCTCCGACCCTCCACCTCGCTGGCGCTGACCGACAACTCCACGGGAAAGCGGGTGCCGTCGGCGCGCTCCGCCTTCGCCGCACGGTCACGGGCGATCAACGCGGTGGTCTGGCCGGGCGCGAACTCCAGCCGGACGCCGCCCTCCTCCCGCAGATCCGTCAGCGGGATCAGGCGGTCGAGAGGGCGCCACAGCAGATCCCCGGCCGCAACACCGAACATCGCCTCCGCCGCCCGGTTGAAGCTGTGCAGCACGCCGGCCTCGTCGATGGTCAGGATCGCCTCGGCCGCGGTGTCGAGAATTGCCTCGTTGCGCGCCTCCGACAGGCGCAGGGCGTTGGCGGTGTGCACATATTCGCTGACGTCGGTGATGGTGGCGATGGTGCCGCCATCCTCCAGGGCCATGCGCTGGCACAGCACCCGCCGGTCGACGCCGGCCCCGTCGGAGTCGTGGAAGCGGAAATCGGTCGGCGCCGGATCGCCGGTCGCGTCCAGCCGCCAGTCCGCCGCCACCCGAGCCCGGTCGTCGGGATGGACGGCGTCGAGCCAGCCACCGCCGAGCAGCCGGTCGGGCTCCAGCCCGGTGATGCCGGCAAGCCGGGCATTGGCGAACAGCACCTGACCGTCGGCATCGGCCTGCAGGATGCCGACCGGCACCGCCTCCGCCAATGTGCGATAGCGCGCTTCGCTGGCCCGCAGCCGTTCCGACAGGGCGATGTGGTCGCTGATGTCGCGGACGGTCAGGACCAGTCCGCCGATGGCCGGATTGGCCAACTCGTTGCGGGTGGTGACTTCCAGCCAGCGCCAGCCGCCATCGGCATGGCGAAAACGGAAAACGGCGCGGCCACTGCTGCCGGCCGGGGCCACCGCGCGCAGTTGGAACCGGCGCCGCGCCTCCTCGACATCATCGGGATGAATATGGCCGTCGAAGGACGTGCCGGTCAGCTTGTCCGAAGGGTGGCCCAGCAGATCCGCGACGCCGTCACTGATGCGGAGCACGCACCCGTCGGCCGACAGCAGCGCGACGACTTCCCGGCAATCGCGGAACAGGGCGCCGACAGCCATTGCGGTCGCGCGATGCTCGCCATCCTGCAAGATGATACCCCCCGAACCTGCTGCAAATGGCGGGATGGCTTCGATCCCGCCATGCAGAGTAATCAGAGGTCATCAATGGTTCATGTCAGGATTAACCCGACTCCGGGCCATTGATTTCAGCACTGAAACTTTTATTTCCGCCACCCTTATCCCCGGCGCAAGGACAGGAAGGATGTCAGCGCCTCCAGCACTGCATCGGGAGCTTCGGTCATCACCATGTGTCCGGTCTGCGGCAGGACGACGACCTGCGAAGTCTTGACGCGGGCCGCCAGCGACCGGCCGGCCTTTGCCGGAGTCATCTTGTCGAGCGCCCCCAGCAGGAATAGCGCCGGACAATCGACCGCCTCGGCGGCACCGGCCCCTTGTCCATAGTCGTTGCAGGCGGCCAGATCGACACCCAGCACGCCCGGACGAACCGACGCCATCAGCCGGCGTCCACCGGGAATCAGCGCCAGCCCCGGCGTCGGGCAACCGCCGCCCTGGGCACCGCCATGGCCACGCGGACCGTGGCCCCAGCCGATCACCATATCGATGGCGGACTGTTCGCCGGCATGGGCGGCGACCAGCAGGTCCGGGTGTACCGGCATCCGCTCCGCGATGCCCAGCAGAGCGATTGCCTCCACCCGTCCGCCATGGCGGGCGGCGGCGTCCAGCGCCACCAGCGCGCCCATGGAATGACCGACCAGCGCAGCCCGCTCCAGTCCGGCGGCATCCAGCAGGGCGATCACCCAATCGGCGATGGCGGCGATGCTGCCCAGCGGCTCCCCACCGGAGCGGCCATGTCCCGGCAGATCGACCGCCAGAACCGAGCGGCCATGGTGGGCGAGATAACGGCTTTGCAGGCTCCACACGCTGTGGTCCATGCCGGCGCCGTGGATCAGCACGATTGCGGGGCGCGCGGGGTCGATGTCCCGGCCGCCGGTGTGGACGAAGACGGGGGTTCCGTTGACGGTCAGTTGCATGGCGCGGCCCTCAGCCCTTGGTGGCGGCGCGCAGCGCCTGCTTCAGGTCGTCGATCAGGTCTTCGCAATCCTCCAGCCCGATGGACAGGCGGATCATGTCCTCCCCCACCCCCGCGGCGGCGAGCGCCTCCGCATCCAGCTGGGCATGGGTGGTGCTGGCCGGATGGATCACCAGAGACTTGGCGTCGCCGACATTGGCGAGATGCGAGAATAGGCTCAGCGACTCGATGAAACGGCGCCCGGCCTCACGGCTACTCCCTTGGCCTCCGCCTGACCCGACCGCGCGGATGCCGAAGGAAATGATGGAGCCGGCGCCATGCGGCAGCAGCCGGGCGGCCAGGGCGTGGTCGGGATGGTCCACCAGTTCCGGGTAGGAGACCCAGGCGACCGCCCCCTTCTCCGCATTCAACTCCCCTTCCAGGAAGCAGATGATCTTGCGGGTGTTGTGGATGTGCGCCTTCATCCGCAGCGGCAGCGTTTCCACGCCCTGCAGGATCTGGAAGGCGTTCATCGGGCTCATGCAGGCGCCGAAATCGCGCAAGCCTTCGGCACGGGCGCGGGCGATGAAGGCGGCCGGACCGTATTCCTCGGCGAAGTCGATGCCGTGATAGCCGGCATAGGGCTCCGTCAGGGTCGGGAACTTGCCCGACGCCTCCCAGTCGAACCGACCGCCGTCGATCACCACGCCGCCGATGGCGGTGCCGTGCCCGCCCAGCCACTTGGTGCAGGAATGCATGACCAGATCGGCGCCATGCTCGAACGGACGGCAGAGATAGGGGGTGGTGAAGGTCGAGTCGATCAGCAGCGGGATCCCGGCCTCATGGGCGATGGCCGCGACCTTCGGCACGTCCAGAACCTCCAGCCCCGGATTGCCCAGCACCTCGCCGAAGACAAGGCGGGTTTCCGGACGGATCGCCGCGCGGATGCCGTCGAGGTCGCGCGGATGGACGAAGGTCGTGGTGATGCCGAACCGCGGCAGCGTATAGGCCAACAGGTTGCGGCTGCCGCCATAGATGGAGGAGGAGGCGACGATGTGCCCGCCCGCCCCCATCAGCGTCATGATGGCGAGCGTCAGCGCCGCCTGTCCGCTGGCGGTGCAGACGGCGCCCACCCCGCCTTCCAGCGTCGCCAGCCGCTCCTCCAGCACCGCGACGGTGGGGTTGGAAATGCGCGAATAGATGTGGCCCGGCCGTTCCAGATTGAACAGGGCCGCCGCCTGATCGACGTCGCTGAAGACGTAGGAGGAGGTGAGGTGGATCGGAACCGCCCGCGCCCCGGTCGCCGGATCGGGCCTTTGCCCTGCATGCAGGCTCTGCGTGTCGAACTTCAGGAACTTGGCGCCGGCCATGCTCCTCCCTCCCCTTGATGTTGGAAGAGGGCCGCCTGTGATGGAGCGGCCCTCTTTGCTTTTCAGCTTTTTATTTGCCAGCCCTGTTCAACCCGCATTCCAGCGGCATCGACGGTGCGGAAGCGTATGGAGACATGACGCGCGCGTCAAGGCGGTTGGGAAGGGACGGCCGGGAGACGCGGCGCCGAAGCCGTATCCCTCAGGTCGCCACCCCCACCATCGTCTCCTCCGCCAGCCAGTCCACCACCCGGCGCAGCGCCTCGTCCTCGTCGGCGCCGTCGGCGAGCGCCGCCTGGAAGATCTCGATCTGCCGATGGGCGCTGGTGCCGCGCTTGATGATCTCCCGCGCCCGTTCGACCTCGGCGGTGCAGCCGAAATGCTCCGCATCCTCGCGGGTCAGGTCGATGATCTCGTTCAGCAGGTCGGCATAGGGCACGATGCGGCCCTGCCCGAAATCGACCAGCCCGCTGTCCAGGCCATAGCGCTGGGCGCGCCAGCGGTTCTCCTCGATCAGCATGTTCTTGTAGGGCCGCCAGGTGACGTTGCGCAGCTTCAGCCGCCACAGCATGCGCAGCAGGCAGCGATACAGCGCCGCCACCGTCACCGCGTCGTCCAAGCGGGTGCAGATGTCGGTGATGCGCATCTCCAGCGTCGGGAATCGCGACGACGGGCGGATATCCCACCACAGCTTGCTGGCGTCCTCGATCACCCCGGCATTCACCAGCACCGCCACATGGCTCTGGTATTCGCCGAAGCTCTGGAAGCCGGCGGGCATGCCGGTGCGCGGCAGTTCGTGCCAGACGCTGAGTCGGTAGGACCGGCGCTCCATGTCGCGCCCGCGCCAGAAGGGCGAGGAGGTCGACAGCGCCAGCAGATGCGGCAGGAAATAGCGGACCTGATTCATCAGGTCGATGCGCAGGTCGTCGTCCTCGATCCCGACATGGACATGCATGCCGCAGATCATCAGCCGGCGGGCCGGTGCCCCCAGATCGCGGGCCAGCATGTTGTAGCGGTCGCGGTTGGTGTGCTTCTGCGGTTCCCACGCGGCGAAGGGATGGGTGGAGGCGGCGATCGGCGCCAGCCCATAGCGGTCGGCCACCCCGGCCACCGTCGCGCGCAGAGCCGCCAGCTCGGTCCGCGCCTCGCCCAGCGTCCTGCAGACCGGTGTTCCCACCTCGATCTGGCAGCGCAGGAATTCCGGATGGATGCGGCCGGGCGCCTGTTCCTGGCAGGCTTCCAGCATCTCGTCCGGCGGGCTGGGCACGATGTCGCGCGTGCCGCGGTCGACCAGCAGATACTCCTCTTCCAGGCCGAGGGTGAAGGACGGTTCGGTCGCGGCGCTATTCATTGGCACGGCGCTTTCCATTCGGTGTTCAGGCCCGCGGATAATGATGGATGGTCGCCAGCGACGGCAGGGACAGCAGCGGTTCCACCGCGTCGCCGATCACTTGTGCCCACAGCTCGGCACCCTCCGGCGTGGCGATCAGGTCCTGCCGAACCTCCAGCAGGACATTGGGATAGCCGGCGGGCGTCGCGTGGGTCTCCACAGTCCCGCCCAGCGTGCCGCGGCCGGAATAGGGCTGGTTGTCGCCGACGCACCAACGGCCGTCGGCCTTCAGCGCCTCGATCAGCGGCACCGGCAGGCGCGGATCGTTGTCCCACAGCACGCCGATATGCCAGGGCCGCGCCACACCGCGCATGGCCGGTGTGAAGCTGTGGACCGAGACCAGCACCGGCACCTGTCCACGGGTGCGGATCGCCGAGACGGCCGCCGCCACCGCGGCGTGATAGGGCTTGAACAGCGCCTCCACCCGCTGGGCCTGGGCCTCGGCATCGAGCGCGCGGTTGCCGGGAATCACCACGTCGTCGCTGACCACCGGAATCGCCGTGGGGTCCTCGATCGCACGATTAGGGTCGATCACCAGACGGGAGAAACCGGACAGCACCGCGGTGGCGCCGAAGCGGTCGGCCAGCCGCCGCGTCACCTCCGCCGCGCCGATGTCGTAGGCGATGTGACGGCAGAGCTGTTCCTCCGGCAAACCGAGGTCGCCGAGTGACGCGGGAATCGCACGCGAAGCATGGTCGCACACCAGCAGCAGCGGCCGGCCGGCATCCGGGTTCAGCGTGGTCGCCGGCGGCGGATCGTTCGGACCCAGCAGAGGCGCCGCCGTTCGGGGCGCCGGTGCGGGAGCGGTGACGGGCTGGCGATGTTCGGTAGGTGATGAGGCCATATGCCACACTAGCGCAACCGCTGCGCCGGGCGGAAGCGCGGCCGATGGTGGTAGCCCGAACGGTAAACTGATACGCTCCAGTTCCTTCTCCGCGCGAACCGACCCGGAAGACGCCCCGCATGCTTCGCCTGCTCACCCTCTGCCTTGCCGTGATGGCGCTGCTCAGCGCTTGCGGACCCGTTTACGAGACGCAATACAGCCTTGTCCCGCCAAGCTCGGCCGAAGGCCGGCTCTGCGTCAACCAATGTCAGCAGAACCGCAATTACTGCCGTCAGAATTGCGGCATGTCGCAGCAGGCCTGCGTGAACGAGGCACGGTCGCGGGCCCTCTATGAATATCAGTCCTATGTCAACCGCCAGCAGGCGGAGAAGAAGCCGATCAAGAAGTCGGTGAGCGATTTCGACCGCTCCTATTCCTGCGGCAACAGCAGCTGCGAAGCGCGGTGCGAGGCCGACTATCGCGACTGTTTCGGCGGAAGCTGCGGTGGGCAGGTGATCGCCAAGCGCGTCTGCACCGCCTTCTGCGATCAGGAGAAGCCGGCCCCCGCACCCGCAGTGGCGCCGATGCTGAGCCCCATCCCGCCGGGCGCCGCCCAGGCCCCGATGACGTCGGCCCCCAACGCCGGTTATCAGGCCGGCGCGTCGCTGTGCCAGCCCGGCATGCGGGTGGAGGTCCAGTGGAAGGGAGACTGGTATCCGGCGACGGTGAAGGACAAGCCGCGCAAGGACGGCCGCTGCCCGGTCCATTATGATGACTACAGCGCCGAGGACGACGAGACGGTTTCGCTTCGCCGCATCCGGCCGCGCTGATCGGCACCCCGGCCGGAAAGGCCAGCCTGACCGCCCATCCGGCAGCCTCCAGGGGAATTGCGGAGACGCACGGCAGCCATGACTTGCGTCCCGCTGGCCCGGCGGTGGGACGGCGGATATAAGCGGTCCATGCCAGACGCCAGTGCTTTCACCGCCGACCATCTGTACCGGACGCAGCGCATCGCCCTGATCGCGCTGCTGATCGGCGCCCTGGGCATCGCCTTCGCGCCCATCTTCGTGCGGCTGTCGGAGGTCGGTCCGGTCGCCACCGGCTTCTGGCGCACGGCGTTGGCCACCCCGGTCCTGGCGTTGTGGATGGCCAGCGAATCGCGGCAGCGGGGCGGACGGGCCAGCCGGCGCCCCTCCTCGCTTTCAGACTTTGCGCGCCTGTCGCTCGCCGGGCTGTTCTTCGCCGGCGACCTGGCGATCTGGCACACGTCGATCCGCTACACGTCGGTCGCCAATTCCACGCTGCTGGCCAACTTTGCCCCGCTTTATGTGGCGCCGGCCGCATGGTTCCTGTTCAAGGAACGGATCACCGGCCGGTTCGTCCTCGGCATGCTGCTGGCGCTGGCCGGTGCCATCGTGCTGATGGGCCAAAGTTTCCAGCTCAACGCCGACCACCTGTTCGGCGATGCGCTCGGTCTGCTGACCGCGGGATTCTATGCCGGCTATATCCTGTCGGTCGGACGGCTGCGCGCCGAGTTCTCCACCGCGACCATCATGACCTGGAGCGGCGCCATATCCGCAGCCGTTCTGCTGCCGATCGGCCTGTATGACGGCGAAGCCATGCTTCCGGCGAGCGCAAATGGCTGGGCGGTGCTGGCCGGCCTCGCCCTGTTCAGCCATGCCTGCGGCCAGAGCCTGATCGCCTACGCGCTGGCCCACCTGCCGGCCTCCTTCTCGTCGGTCAGCCTCCTGCTGCAGCCGGCGGCGGCGGCAATCCTCGCCTGGATCCTGCTGAACGAACCCCTGGGACCCTTGCAGGCGATCGGTGCCGCGGTGATCCTGGTGGGCATCCTGATGGCTCGCCCCGGCGGCCGTTGAGCCACCGGCGCCACACCATCGCCGCCATGTTTTTCCGCCCCGCGGGCAAGGCGCCGCAGCGTGCCTGTGCCCCATTGACCGCACCGGCGGGGACCGTTACCGGTAGGACCGATCATCGATGAACCGCCTTCCGACCAAAGGGGAACAACCCGTGTCCGGCACCGACGACAGCGCTCACGTCCCCTCCTCCTCGCAGCGCATTTCGGAGTGGGTTGCCCAACAGCTTCTCGACCGCATCGCGCGCGGCGAGCTGGTGCCGGGGGAGCGCCTGCCGGGCGAACGCCAGCTGGCCGAACAGTTGCATGTCAGCCGGGTGTCCGTTCGTGCCGCGCTGCAGAAGCTGAAGACCCAGGGATTCCTCACCGCAGTTCAGGGCGGCGGGACCCGCGTGGTATCGTCGGCCGGCGTGATGGACGGCGCCCTCACCACCATGGTGCGCAGCACCCACCAGAACCTGTGCGACCTCGTCGAAATCCGTATGGCCCTGGAAAGCTGGGCCGCCCGCCGTGCCGCCGAACGCGCAACGCAGGAACAGATCGACACCATCGGCCGCATCCTGGCGGCGATGAGCGAAACCAATCGCGACGGCGGACGCGCGGCCGACGACATGGATTTCCACGTCGCCGTCGCCCAGGCGTCGGGCAGCCCGGTCTATCTCCACCTGCTGTCGACCATCCGCGACATCCTCGGCAACATGGTCGAGATGAAGCACACCGAGCCCTTCATGGAAAACCATGAGGCGCTGATGATCGAGCACCACCGCGCCATTCATCAGGCCATCGCCCGGCGCGACCCCGACGCCGCGGCCAATGCCGTCACCGCGCATCTCGGCTGGATTCTGGCGCGCTACCGCACAATGACCGATGAGCCGGCGGTCCAGACGAGCACCCCACCCTCCCCTGACGCCGCCGGCGCCTGATCTCTGCATTCCGCCCCGACCATGAAAAAAGGCCGCAGCCTCCCGAAGGAGACTGCGGCATTTTCACATCCGACCGGCGGCGATCCTCAGCTGGCGAGGATCGTCTCGATCTGCTTGGTCACCTCATCGATGTCGGCCATGCCGTCCACCACCTTCAGCACACCGCGACCCTGGTAATAGGGCAGGATCGGCGCCGTCTGCTGATGGTACTGGGCCAGACGGGTGGTCACCGTCTCCGCGTTGTCGTCGGCGCGCCGCTTGAACTCGGTGCTGCCGCAGACGTCGCAGACGCCCTCCACCTTCGGCTTCTCGAAGCTGTCGTGATAGCCCTTGCCGCACTTGGCGCAGGTGTAACGGCCGGTGATGCGTTCCACCAGCACGTCGTCGACCACCCGCATCTCGACCACATGGTCGAGCTTCAGGCCCTTCTCGTCGAGCATCTTATCGAGCGCCTCGGCCTGGGCCACGGTGCGCGGGAAGCCGTCGAGGATGAAGCCGTTCTTCACGTCCGGCTTCGAAATGCGCTCGGCGATCATGCTGACCATCAGCTCGTCCGGCATCAGCTTGCCGGCGGCCATGATCTCCTTCGCCTGCTGCCCAAGCGGCCCGCCTTCCGCCACCATGGCGCGGAGCATGTCGCCCGTCGACAACTGCACTAGACCACGAGTGTCTTCCAGACGGCGCGCCTGGGTCCCCTTCCCGGCGCCCGGCGGACCGAGCAGTATGAGGTTCATTACTTTCTCCCCCGAAGCTTAGATTTCTTGATCAATCCCTCATACTGGTGAGCCAGCAGGTGGGAATGAATCTGCGCAACCGTGTCCATCGTGACGGTGACCACGATCAGCAGGCTGGTGCCGCCAAAATAAAACGGAACCGAGTGCTGGGATATCAGGATTTCGGGGAGGAGACAAACCGCCACAAGGTAGGCGGACCCGATGACCGTCAACCGCGTCAGCACATAGTCGATGTGGTCGGCGGTGTTCTTGCCCGGACGGATGCCCGGAATGAAACCGCCATACTTGCGCAGATTGTCGGCCGTCTCCGTCGGGTTGAAGACGATCGCGGTGTAGAAGAAGCAGAAGAACACGATCAGCGAGGCGTACAGCAGCATATAGAGCGGCGTGCCGTGCGCGACGTAGCGCGACACCGCCTGCAGCCACTCCGGCCCCTCACCGCCAGCGAAGCCCACCGCGGTCAGCGGCAGCAGCAGCAGCGACGACGCGAAGATCGGCGGAATGACGCCGGCGGTGTTCATCTTCAGCGGCAGGTGCGACGCTTCGCCGCCGAACACCCGGTTGCCGACCTGTCGCTTCGGGTACTGCACCAGCAGACGGCGCTGGGCGCGTTCCATGAAGACGATGAAGAACACCACGCCGACGGCCATCAGCAGCATCAGGATGATGAAGACGGTCGACAGAGCGCCCTGACGGCCGAGTTCCAGCGTGTTGACCAGCGCGCGCGGCAGTTCCGCGACGATGCCGGCGAAGATGATCAGCGAGGTGCCGTTGCCGATGCCGCGGGCGGTGATCTGCTCACCGAGCCACATCAGGAACATGGTTCCGCCGACCAGCGTGATGACCGTGGCGATGCGGAAGAACAGGCCCGGGTCGAGCACAGCCGCTCCCGTGGAGCCGCGCATCGACTCGAGACCGACCGCAAGGCCGTAGGCCTGCACCGTGGCGAGGGCCACCGTGCCGAATCGGGTGTACTGGTTCAGCTTCTTGCGCCCGGCCTCGCCTTCCTTCTTCATCGCCTCCATCTGCGGCGACACGGCGGTCAGCAACTGCACGATGATCGACGCCGAGATGTACGGCATGATGTTGAGCGCGAAGATGGTCATGCGGTGCAGCGCGCCGCCGGCCAGCATGTCGAACATGCCCAGGATGCCGCTGCCCTGCTGCTTGAACACGTCCTGCAGGATGTGCGGATCGATGCCCGGAATCGGGATATAAGTGCCCAACCGGTAGACGATCAGGGCCGCCAAGGTGAACCAAATCCGCTTTTTCAGCTCGGTCGCCTTGGAGAAAGCCCCGAAATTGATGTTGGCGGCAAGCTGCTCGGCCGCTGATGCCATGGTCCAATCCCTGTCCCGTAAGCGCGAACGGGGCGGCACTGCATGACGCAGGCCGCCCCTCGCGACTTCGCTTTTTGTAGTGCCACGAAAGCCCGCGCGCAAGCGCAGGCTTGTCGCGGAACTTTACTCGGCGGCTTCGGCGGCGGGAGCGGTCAGCGTGACGCTGCCACCCGCCTTTTCGACGGCCTCGATCGCCGACTTGGACGCGCCGGCGACCGTGAAGGAAACCTTCGCGGTCAGCTCGCCCTTGCCCAGCAGACGGACACCGTCCTTCTTCACCTTGCCGGTGACACCGGCGGCGTTGAGCGCCGCGGCATCGATGGTCTCGGCGGCGTTCAGCTTGCCCAGGTCAATGGCCTTCTGGATCATGCCCAGGTTAACCACCGAGTATTCCTTGGCGAAGATGTTCCGGAAACCACGCTTCGGCAGGCGGCGGTGCAGAGGCATCTGCCCGCCTTCGAAGCCGTTGATCGCCACGCCGGTGCGCGAGGTCTGACCCTTCACGCCGCGGCCAGCGGTCTTGCCCTTGCCCGAACCGATACCGCGACCGACGCGCATGCGCGCCTTGCGGGCACCGGCGTTGTCACGCAGGTCATTAAGCTTGGTCATGATCTCAGCCCTCGTTCTCGACGCGGACCAGGTGCGCGACCTTGGCGATCATGCCCCGCACGGCCGGAGTGTCCTCCAGCTCGCGGGTCCGGTGCAGCTTGTTGAGACCCAGACCGACCAGCGTCTCGCGCTGGTCGTGCTTGCGGCCGATCGGGCTGCCGATCTGGGTCACGACGACGGTCTTCTTCTCCGCCATGATCAGGCCTCCTGTCCGGCGCCGGCCTCACGACGGCCGAGGATGTCGCTCACGCGACGACCGCGACGCGCCGCGACGGACCGCGGGCTGGTGACCTGGGTCAGGGCGTCGAACGTCGCCTTGATCATGTTGTGCGGGTTCGACGTGCCGATCGACTTGGTCACGACGTCAGCGACGCCGAGAGCCTCGAAGATCGCGCGCATCGGACCACCGGCGATGATGCCGGTACCGGCCGGAGCGGCCCGCAGCACGACCTTGCCGGCACCGAAGTGACCGTTGGTGTCATGATGCAGCGTACGGCCTTCGCGCAGCGGAACACGGATCATGCCGCGCTTGGCTTGATCGGTCGCCTTGCGGATGGCTTCCGGGACTTCACGGGCCTTGCCCGAGCCGACGCCGACGCGACCCTTGCCGTCGCCAACGACGACCAGAGCGGCGAAGCCGAAGCGACGACCACCCTTGACGACCTTGGCGACGCGGTTGATGCCGACGAGCTTTTCGATCAGCTCGCTTTCTTCCCGCTCGCGCGGCTGCCGGTCGCGGTTGTCCCGCTCCCCACGTTCACGTGCCATATCCGGGCCTCCTTAGAACGACAGCCCGCCCTCACGGGCGGCGTCGGCCAGGGCCTTGACCCGGCCATGGTAAATGTAACCACCGCGATCGAACACGACCTCGGTAATCCCAGCGGCCTTGGCGCGTTCGGCGATCAGTTCGCCGATGCGCTTGGCAGCATCGACGTTGCCGCCGTGCTTGAGCTGCTCGCGCAGCTCCTTCTCGAGCGACGAGGCCGACGCGAGCGTCTTGCCGTTTTCGTCGTCGATGATCTGGGCGTAGATGTGCAGATTGGACCGGAAGACCGAGAGGCGAACGCGCCCGCCGGCCTTCTTGGCAATCTGCGCGCGCACGCGCTGCTTGCGGCGCTCGTGGAGTTGCTTTGGCTTCAGCATGGCGGTTACTTCTTCTTACCTTCCTTGCGCAGGACGGTTTCGGTCTCGTACTTGATGCCCTTGCCCTTGTAGGGCTCCGGCTTCTTCCAACCGCGGATCTCGGCGGCAACCTGGCCGACCTTGTGCTTGTCGTAGCCGCTGACCGAGATGGCCGTCGGCTTGTCGCACTTGATCGTGATGCCTTCCGGGATCGGGTACTTCACATCGTGCGAGAAACCGAGCTGGAGAACCAGCTCCTTGCCCTGCACGGCCGCGCGGTAACCGACGCCGTTGATCTCGAGATTGATCGTGTAGCCCTGGCTGACACCGGTGACCATGTTGTTGATCAGGGTGCGCGAGGTCGCCCACATGACGCGGGCGCGCTTGCTGTCGTTTGCCGGCTTCACCACCACCTTGCCGTCTTCCAGCGAGGCGGTGATGTCGTCGATCAGGGTCATGCTGAGTTGCCCCAGCTTGCCCTTGGCCGTGACCTGCTGACCGTCGACTTTCACGTCGACGCCAGCCGGGACCGGCACGGGATGCTTGCCAATGCGCGACATCTGCCAATCCCCCTTAGAACACGCGGCAGAGGACTTCGCCGCCGACGTTGGCGGCGCGGGCCTCATTGTCCGACATCACGCCACGCGGGGTCGACAGGATCGACAGACCAAGCCCGTTGTAGACACGGGGCAGGTCGGCGATCTTCGAGTACACGCGACGGCCGGGCTTGGACACACGGCCGATCTGCTTAATGACAGGCTCGCCTTCGTGGTACTTCAGCTCGATCTTCAGGTTCTTGACGCCCGGACGCAGTTCTTCCTCGGACCAGCCGCGGATGAAGCCTTCACGCTTCAGAACTTCCAGGACGTTGACGCGCAGCTTAGACGCCGGGGAAACCACAACGGACATGCGGGCGTGCTGACCGTTACGGATGCGGGTCAGCATATCGCCGAGCGGATCGCTCAAAGACATTCTCGGACCCTCCTTACCAGCTCGACTTCGTCATGCCCGGAATCTGGCCGGTAGAGGCCAGTTCGCGGAGCGTGACGCGGGACAGCTTGAACTTGCGATAGAACGCGCGCGGACGCCCGGTCATTTCGCAGCGGTTCCGGATGCGCACCTTCGAGGAGTTGCGCGGCAGTTCGGCCAGCTTGAGGCGGGCAGCGAATTGCTCTTCCGGCGGGAGGGCCTTGTCGTTCGCGATTGCCTTCAGGCGCGCACGCTTGTTCGCGTACTGCTTGGCCAGCTTGGCGCGACGCTTGTTCTTTTCGATGGCACTGGTCTTAGCCATGGTCGTGCTCCAGCCTCAGCTCACGAACGGCATGTCGAAGCCCTTCAGGAGAGCCTTGGCTTCCTGGTCGGTCTTCGCCGAAGTGACGATGATGATGTCCATGCCGCGGATTTGATCGATCTTGTCGTAATCGATCTCCGGGAAAATGATCTGCTCCTTGACGCCCATGGCGTAGTTGCCACGGCCGTCAAAGCTGTCACCCGGGATACCGCGGAAGTCACGGACGCGCGGCAACGCAATCGTCACCAGGCGATCCAGGAACTCGTACATGCGGTCGCGACGGAGCGTGACCTTGCAGCCGATCGCCATGCCTTCGCGCAGCTTGAACTGGGCGATCGACTTGCGCGACTTGGTCACCACCGGCTTCTGACCGGTGATGGCGGCCATCTCGGCCACGGCCAGCTGGATCTTCTTGGAGTCGGCGACAGCCTCGCCGACACCCATGTTGACCACGATCTTCTCGATCCGCGGAACTTCCAGGTCGTTCTTGTAGCCGAATTCCGACTTCAGAGCGGCGCGGATCTTGGAATCGTAAACTTCTTTCAAACGTGCGGTCATGCCCGGGTCCTCACAGGTCAATGACTTCGCCGGACCGCTTGGCGACACGCACCTTGCGGCCATCCTCAAGGATCTTGAAACCGACGCGGGTCGGCTTGCCATCCTTGGGATCGACGTGAGCGAGGTTGGAGACGTTGATCGGCGCCTCCATCTCGATGATGCCACCCTGCGAGCGGGCGCTGGCACGCTGGTGCTTCTTCACCACGTTCACGCCCTGCACAACGGCACGGTTCTCCTTGGGGAAAACCTTCAACACCTCGCCGGTCTTGCCCTTGTCACGGCCGGTCAGGACAACGACCTTGTCCTTGGTCTTGATCTTGGCGGCCATTACAGCACCTCCGGCGCCAGCGAGATGATCTTCATGAACTTCTTGCCGCGCAGTTCACGAGTGACCGGCCCGAAAATACGGGTGCCGATCGGCTCGCCCTGCTTGTTGATGAGCACGGCGGCGTTCCGGTCGAAACGGATCGCCGACCCGTCCTCCCGACGCAGTTCCTTCGCGGTGCGGACGATGACGGCGCGATGCACGTCGCCCTTCTTGACGCGGCCCTTCGGAATGGCCTCCTTGACCGAGACGACGATGACGTCGCCCACGGTCGCGACCTTCCGCTTGGACCCGCCAAGCACCTTGATGCACTGCACCCGGCGCGCCCCGCTGTTATCGGCGACTTCCAGGTTGGTTTGCATCTGGATCATTGTTTACGACCTTTCGTTATCACGCGGCGCCGCTGTCGGCGGCGGACTCCGTCACGACCGTCCAACGCTTGGACTTCGAGATCGGGCGGCATTCGATGATCGAAACGGTATCGCCGACCTTGAACAGGTTGCCCTCGTCGTGGGCGGCGTACTTCTTCGACTGACGAATGAACTTCTTGTACACGGGGTGCATGACACGGCGCTCGACAAGAACCGTAACGGTCTTGTCGCACTTGTCGCTGACCACCGTGCCCTGCAGAACGCGGCGAGGCATGGATGATCCCCCTTACTTGCCGGCGTCGGCGGAGCGGGCACGCTCGCCGAGGATGGTCTTGATGCGG
The DNA here is from genome assembly GCF_003116065.1 of Azospirillum sp. TSO5. Lineage (NCBI taxonomy): Bacteria > Pseudomonadati > Pseudomonadota > Alphaproteobacteria > Rhodospirillales > Azospirillaceae > Azospirillum > Azospirillum sp. TSO5. The sequence goes on from NZ_LGQY01000121.1 coordinate 64,744, forward strand.
GCGATGTCGCGGCGCACCGTGTTCACCCGCGCGGTGTTCTCCAGCTGGCCGGAGGCCTTCTGGAAGCGCAGGTTGAACTGCTCCTTCTTGAGCTGGAGGAGCTGATCGTTCAGCTCATCCGCGCTCTTCGTACGAATGTCTACGGCCTTCATGCCGCGGTCTCCTCGACACCGCCCAGGCGGGTCACCAGCTTCACCTTGATCGGCAGCTTCGCGGCCGCCAGAGCGAAGGCGGTTTTTGCCACATCTGCCGGCACGCCGTCCAGTTCAAACAGGATGCGACCCGGCTTGACGCGAGCCGCCCAGTACTCCGGCGAACCCTTACCGGAACCCATGCGGACTTCGGCGGGCTTGGTGGAGACGGGGAGGTCCGGGAAAATGCGGATCCAGACGCGGCCCTGACGCTTCATCGCGCGGGTGATCGCGCGGCGGGCCGCCTCGATCTGCCGGGCGGTGATACGCTCCGGCTCCAGGGCCTTGAGGCCGAAGGAGCCGAAGTTCAGGGCGGTGCCGCCCTTGGCGTTGCCGTGGATGCGGCCCTTGTGGGCCTTACGGAATTTCGTGCGCTTGGGAGAAAGCATCGCTCGGCCCCTTTACTCGCGTTCGGAGCGCTCGGAGCGCTCGCGACGGTCGCGACGATCATGCCGATCGCGGCGCGGTTCGCCGTCGGTCGACACCGGCTCGGAACCCATGCGCTTGTCCTGCGCCATCGGGTCATGAGCCATGACCTCGCCCTTGAACACCCACACCTTGACACCGCAGGTGCCGTAGGTGGTCTTGGCGGTGCCCACACCGTAGTCGATGTCGGCGCGCAGGGTGTGCAGCGGAACGCGGCCCTCGCGGTACCACTCCATGCGGGCGATTTCCGCACCGCCGAGACGGCCCGAGCAGTTGATCCGGATGCCCTGGGCGCCCAGACGCATGGCGGACTGCACGGCGCGCTTCATGGCGCGACGAAATGCCACACGGCGCTCGAGCTGGCTGGCGATGTTCTCGGCGATGAGGCGAGCGTCGATTTCCGGCTTGCGGATTTCGACGATGTTCAGGCTCACCTCGCTGCCGGTCATCTTCGACAGCTCAAGACGCAGCTTCTCGATGTCCGCGCCCTTCTTGCCGATCACCACGCCTGGACGAGCCGAGTGGATAGTGATGCGGGCCTTCTTGGCCGGACGTTCGATGACGACGCGCGAGCAACCGGCCTGCTGCAGGCGACCCTGCAGATAGCCACGCAGCTTCAGGTCCTGGTGCAGCAGGTTGGCGTAGTCGCGCTTGGCGAACCAACGGCTGTCCCAGGTCCGGTTGATGCCGAGGCGCAGCCCGATCGGATTGATTTTCTGACCCATTACTCGGCCCCCTCGGCAACGGCGGCGTCACGCTCGCGGACGATGATCGTCAGGTTGCTGAACAGCTTCTCGACCCGGGCGCCGCGACCGCGGGCACGGGCGTGGAAGCGCTTCATCACCAGAGCGCGACCGACCGTCGCCGACGACACGTACAGACGGTCGACGTCGAGCTGGTGGTTGTTCTCGGCGTTCGCGATCGCGGCCTGCAGGACCTTCTTCACCTCGCCGGCGATGCGGCGCTTGGAGAAGGTCAGCTCGGCCACGGCACGGCTGGCATCCATGTTCCGGATGAGCTGGGCGACGAGGTTGAGCTTCCGCGGGCTGGTGCGGATCATCGGATTGCGGGCCAGAGCCTCGTTCTCCGCGACCCGGCTGGGGTTGGCAGACTTGCCCATGGCTTACTTCCTCTTCGCCTTCTTGTCCGCCGCGTGGCCATAGAAGGTCCGCGTCGGAGCGAACTCGCCGAACTTGTGACCGATCATGTGCTCGGTAACCAGAACCGGCAGGAACTTGTGGCCGTTGTAGACGCCGAACGTCAGACCGACGAACTGCGGCAGGATGGTCGAACGACGCGACCAGATCTTGATGATCTCGTTGCGGCCCGAAGCCCGGCTCTTGTCCGCCTTCTTCAGCAGATAGCCGTCGACGAACGGGCCCTTCCAAACGGAGCGTGCCATCGTTCGACCTCCTTACTTCGAATGACGGCGGCGCAGGATCAGGCCATCCGTCTTCTTGTTGTGACGAGTCTTCTTGCCCTTGGTCGGCTTGCCCCACGGCGTGACCGGATGACGGCCACCCGAGGTGCGACCCTCACCACCACCGTGCGGGTGGTCGATCGGGTTCATGGCGACGCCACGGACCGACGGACGCTTGCCCAGCCAGCGGTTGCGACCGGCCTTGCCAAGGTTGGTGTTCATCTGGTCCGGGTTGGACACGGCACCCAGCGTGGCCATGCACTCGCCACGAACCATGCGCAGCTCGCCCGAGGGCAGCTTCAGCTGGGCGTAGCCGCCGTCGCGACCGACCAGCTGCAGGTAGGTGCCGGCGGAACGAGCCACCTGACCACCCTTGCCGGCCTTCAGCTCGACGTTGTGCACGATCGAACCGACCGGGATGTTCTTCAGCGGCATCGCGTTGCCGGGCTTCACGTCGACGCGCTCGCCGGAGATCACGGTGTCGCCGACCTTCAGGCGCTGCGGCGCCAGGATGTAGGACAGGGTCCCATCCTGGTACTTGATCAGCGCGATGAAAGCCGTGCGGTTCGGATCATATTCCAGCCGCTCGACGGTGGCCGGAACGTCGAACTTGCGACGCTTGAAGTCCACCAGACGGTAGGTGCGCTTGTGACCGCCACCCATCCGGCGCGCAGTGATGCGGCCGGTGTTGTTGCGTCCACCAGACTTGGTCAGGCCCTCGGTGAGGGTCTTGACCGGCTTGCCCTTCCACAGCTCCGAGCGGTCGACGATGACCAGCTGGCGGAGCGAGGGAGTAATCGGGCGGTATTGCTTCAGAGCCATCGGATCACACTCCCGCTCAGATGCCCGTGGTCACGTCGATCTTGTTACCCTCGGCGAGGGTGACGACGGCCTTCTTGAAGTCCGAGCGACGGCCGATGGTGCCGCGGAACCGCTTGGTCTTGCCCTTGGAAACCAGGGTGTTGACCGCGGTCACCTTGACGTTGAAGAGACCTTCAACGGCGGCCTTGATCTCCGGCTTGGAGGCCGTGAGCGGCACGCGGAACGTGACCTGGTTGTGCTCCGACACCAACGTCGACTTCTCGGTGATGACGGGAGCGAGGATCAGGTCGTACATCCGCTCCTGGCTCACCGCAGGTTTCGACTGCTTGCTCATTTCAGGCGAGCCTCCAGTTGCTCGACCGCGTTGCGGGTCAGGACCAGCGTGTCGCGGCGGAGAATGTCGTAGACGTTCGCACCCTGCTCCGGCAGCACGTCGATCAGCGGGATGTTGCGCGAAGCCTTGGCGAAGTTCTCGTCCAGGTTCGAGCCATCGATGATCAGCGCCGAAGTCAGGCCGAGGGTGGCGAGACGGGCCGCCAGCTCCTTGGTCTTGTGCGTCTCGGCGGCCGCAGCCTCCAGGACGATCAGCTTGCCCTCGGCGGCCTTGGCCGACAGGGCGGTCTTGAGCGCCAGCTTACGGACCTTCTTGGTCAGGTCGTGGGCGTGCGAACGCACCACCGGCCCGAAGATGGTCGCACCGCCGCGGAACTGCGGCGAACGGATGGAGCCCTGACGAGCCCGGCCGGTGCCCTTCTGCCCGTAGGGCTTCTTGGTCGTGCCGCTGATCTCGCTGATGCCCTTGGTCTTGTGGTTACCGGAGCGGCGCTTGGCCAGCTGCCAGTTCACCATGCGGGCCAGCAGGTCGGTGCGGGCCGGCAGACCGAACACGGCGTCCGACAGCTCGATCTCGCCGACGGCTTCGTTGTTCAGATTCTTGATCGTGGCCTTCATGGCGCTCACTCCTGCGTCTCGGCCGGGGCTTCCGCCGCCGGAGCAGACTTGATGCCGGCCGGGAAGGGCAGGCCTTCCGGAGCCTTCTTCTTGACGGCGTCACGGATGCGCAGCCAACCGCCCTCGGCGCCGGGGACGGCACCCTTGAGCATGATCAGACCACGGGCTTCGTCGACGGCGACGACCTGCAGGTTCAGGACCGTAACCCGCTCGTCACCGAGATGACCGGCCATCTTCTTGTTCTTGAAGACCTTGCCGGGGTCCTGACGGTTACCCGTCGAACCGTGCGAACGGTGCGACACCGACACGCCGTGCGTGGCGCGCAGACCACCGAAGTTCCAGCGCTTCATCGCACCGGCAAAGCCCTTGCCGATGGAGGTGCCGGTGACGTCGACGTACTGGCCGGCGACGAAGTGGGCGGCCGACAGCTCGGCACCGACCTCGATCAGGGCATCGGCATCGACGCGGAACTCGACCAGCTTGCGCTTCGGTTCCACGCGCGCCTTGGCGAAATGCCCACGCTCAGGCTTGTTGACGTTCTTGACCTTGATGGCGCCCGCGCCGAGCTGGACGGCGGTGTAGCCATCCTTTTCCTCGGTGCGAACGGCGACGACCTGGCAGCTGTCGACTTTCAGCACAGTGACCGGAACATGCTGGCCGTCGTCCGTGAAGACGCGGGTCATGCCGACCTTCTGCGCGATCAAACCGGATCGCATTGTTCTTTATCTCCTGACCAGGGACATCCGCTTACCGGAGAGGTCCCTTACCAACCAAAATCAGAGCTTGATCTCGACGTCGACGCCGGCGGCGAGGTCGAGCTTCATCAGAGCATCCACGGTCTGCGGCGTCGGATCGACGATGTCGAGCAGGCGCTTGTGGGTGCGGATCTCGAACTGCTCGCGCGACTTCTTGTCGATGTGCGGCGAGCGGTTCACGGTGAACTTTTCGATGTGCGTCGGCAGGGGGATCGGGCCCCGCACGCGCGCGCCGGTCCGCTTGGCGGTGTTGACGATCTCGCTGGTCGACTGGTCGAGCACGCGATGATCGAACGCCTTCAGACGGATGCGGATGTTCTGGCTGTCCATGTCCAAACGTCCCTTGCACCTTCTAGCGATGACGCGGACGCGTCACCGGAACTCCACGAGCTGCTTTGGGGCTTCGCCGACAGCGCAAGGCCGCGCGCCGAACCACCGAAGCGGGGCCGACGGGCGACACTGTGACCGATGCGACGAGCCGATACGAAAAAGAACATCCCCCGCGGCGGATGCGCGAAGGGGATGTTCCGTTCAGCAGACGGCGCGCCTCACTGGGAGGCGCGCCGTGCCGTTCGTCTCGGGCTGCGTCTAGGCCGAAGCTGCCTACCACCAACCCAAAATCCAGAGGGCGTAATCTCTAGGCGTTCAGCGCCCGCGTGTCAATCCTGAATCTCCCCCCAGTCGGAGGAAGCTGGATCGACAGGCTGACGGTCCCGAATGCCGACGCCCGATGGCTAGAACCGGGCGGGCCGCCACCCTGCTTGCGCGGAGAAGACAGCCCGTCTCTTACAACCGGCGGCGGGATATTTCCCCGCCGCCCTACCCTTCCCTCCGGCGGTCACCCTGCGGCGACCGTCGGATGGTCATCACTCGACGATCTTGGCAACGACGCCGGCGCCGACGGTGCGGCCGCCTTCGCGGATGGCGAAGCGCAGGCCTTCGTC
>NZ_LGQY01000104.1:0-68924 GCF_003116065.1 Azospirillum sp. TSO5
GGCAGCCGGTAGAGCAGCGACAGGATCATGGTGTTGATCGCCACCGACTTGCCCGAGCCGGTGGTGCCGGCGACCAGCAGATGGGGGAAGCGGGCGAGGTCGGCAACCACCGGCTGGCCGCCGATGTCCTTGCCGAGCGCCAGCGCCAGCTTGCCGCCATGCTTGTCGAAGCCTTCCGCCGCCATCAGCTCGCGCAGCAGCACGGTCTCGCGCTTAGCGTTGGGCAGCTCGACGCCGATGACGTTGCGGCCGGGCACCACGGCGACGCGGACCGACACGGCGCTCATCGAACGGGCGATGTCGTCGGCAAGGCCGATAACGCGAGAGGATTTGGTGCCGGGGGCCGGTTCCAGTTCGTACAGGGTGACGACCGGGCCGGGATGGACCTTCTGGATCTCGCCGCGCACGCCGAAATCGCCCAGCACGCCTTCCAGCTGGCCGGCGTTGCGCTGAAGCGCCGCCTCGTCCAGCTGTTCGCCGCGGATGCCGGTGGGCGGCATCTGCAGCAAGTCGAGCGGCGGCAGCTCGTAGCCCGGCGGACCGTCCTCCTCGCCCAGCGGCAGGCGGCTCTGGCGCGGGTCGGACTTTGCGGCTTCGCGCTCCGATGCGGCGGATTTCGGCGGGGCAATGATCGGGACGGCGCGGACCGGCTTGTCGGCTGCGTTCGAGGCGGCAGCCGGGCCGGCGGACAGGGGAACCGGACCGGCGTCGAGGCCGGCCGGGGGCAGCGGGGTCACCTGGACGGCCTCGTCGAAGCGCGGGCGATTGCGTTTCGCCGCCTCCTCGCCGCGCAACGCGTCGTCCACCGCGACCGAGGCGGCCTGTGCGGCAGTGCGGCCGTGGCGGCGCAGGACATCGACGCCGTTGCGGGCACCCTGGCGGATCATGCGCAGGCCGTTCACCGTGCCGCGGCCGAGCGAGCGGACGCTGGCGATCCATTCGCCGATGGTCAGCCCGGCGGCCAGGAACAGCACCAGCCCGCCGCCGATGGCGGCGGCGGTCGCCACCATCGGCTCGGCCCCGAACAGGTTGCCGACGCCGCGCAGCAGCACCTGACCGACGCTGCCGCCGGGAAGCGGGGCGAGCGGATCGGTGGAGGCGTTGGTCAGGCCGGCCAGCGCCATCGACACCAGGAACACGCCCCACAGAGCCAGCACGGTGCGGAACAGCGGGTTGCCGAGCTTGCGCTGAGCGCCGAGGCGCCAGCCCCAGAACATCGGCACCAGCGCGATGACGAAGGCGGCCCAGCCCAGCGACTGGATCAGCAGGTCGGCGGCATAGGCGCCGGGCGTGCCGAACAGGTTGCGCGCGCTTTCCGCATTGGCGGGGACCGAGTTCAGCGAGGGATCATGCGGGTCGTAGCTGCCCAGCAGCACCATCAGCAGCAGGCCGAACAGGCCGAGCACGAATCCCATCGCCTCGCGCGCGCGGGCAACGACGAAGGCGCGCATGGCGGGCGAGAAGAAGGGCGGCTTCTCCTGCCGGCCGCGGCCGGCGCGGATGCGGTCCTTGCCCGGTTCCTTCATGCCGTCGCGGGGCGCCCCCTTGCGCGGGCTGGGGGCGGGCCGTCCCAGGCTGGGCCGGGGGCGCGCGGAGGAGGGGCCGGCGGGTCGGGCCATGGGGCGGGAACCTCGTGCTGTAGAAACCGAAGATAAAAGGGGCTGGCCGGAGCCGGTCAGCCGAGAATGCGGACGATGGACGCGCAGGCCTGGGCGACGGTGTCGGTGTCCTGCACCAGGGCGACGCGGATGAAGGCGTCGCCGGGGTTCGGCTCGCCGGGGTTGTTGCGTGACAGATAGGCGCCGGGCAGGACGCGGACGGCGCCCTCCGCCCACAGCCGCTTCGCCGCCTCCTCGCCGTTGCCGACTTCCAGCCACAGGAAGAAGCCGCCGGCCGGCCGGTAATAGCCGTAGCGGCCGCCCAACTCCGCCTCCGCCGCCGCGAACTTGGCGCGGTATGCGGCGCGGTTCTCCTCCACATGCGCCTCGTCGCGCCACAGCGCGGTACTGGCGGCGAGGATCGGCAGCGGCATGCCGGCACAGCCGTAGCTGCGCAGGCGGGAGAAGCGGCCGATCAGCGCCGGGTCGCCGGCGACGAAGCCGGAACGCAGGCCGGCGGCGCTCGACCGCTTGGACAGGGAATGGAAGACCAGCAGGTTGGCCCAGGGCTTGCCGTCCACGTAGGGCAGGGAGGCGGCGACCTGGAGCGCGCCGACCGGCGGGGTGTCCAGCCAGATCTCGGCATAGCATTCGTCGACCGCCAGCACGAAGCCGTACTGCCGCGCCAGCCCGATGGCCTTGGCGAGATAGGCCGGCGTCGCCGCCGCGCCCTGCGGATTGGCGGGGGTGCAGAGATAGAAGAGGGCGGTGCGCTCCAGCAACTCCGGCGTCAGGGCGTCGAGGTCGGGCAGGAAGCCGGTCTCGCGCGTTGCCGACAGGAACACCGGCTCCGCCCCCGCCATCACCGCCGCCCCTTCATAGGGCGCGTAGAAGGGGTTCGGCATCAGCACCGCCGGCTGCCGCCCGGCCTTCTGCGTCGGGACCGCCAGCAGCGCCAGCATAAACAGCGCCTCCCGCGTGCCGGACAGCGGCAGGACGGAGCTGTCGGCATGCAACAGACCGGCCGGCAGGTCGTAGCGGCGGGTCAGCCAGTCGCCGACGGCGGCGCGGAACTCCGGCGTGCCGCCGACCGGCGGATACTTGTTCCAGCCCGACGCCGTGGCGCGAAGCGTCTCCTCAATGATGGCGGGCGGGGTGTGCTGCGGCTCCCCCACCGTCAGCAGGATGGGGGCGACGTTGGCGCGCGGAGTGATCGGCGCCAGCAGGTTGGCCAGCCGGGTGAACGGGTAGTCGGTCAGCAGGTCGAGCCGGTCGTTGCCGATCGCCTCGGTGAAGACGGCACCGCTGTTGACGCTGAAATCGGTGAGGACCATGGCGACCGCAACCCTCTTCGCACCCCGGATGCCGCACCCCGGCGCGGGGAGGCGGCCACGTCTCGTGAAGGGCCGATCCTATCGGCGCGACACGGGGGGCACAAGCTCACAAAGCCTTTGATCGCGGCTGAGCGCGGCCGGTGGCCGAACGGTCACAGGGGGGTGGAGGAGGGGGCCCCTCTGTTTCACCCGGGTGATATTGACGCGCCTATTTTATCCGGGTATAAAGCCGGCCTCACATCCGGAGTCCCGATCATGCCTGTCACCGCCGAGACCCTCTGCACCGCTTTCCGGGGCGAGCGTCGCCTTGCCGCCGGGGATGCGTTGAGCGTTGCCCGGGCGTTGCGGGCGGCGCTGACCGCGGAGCCGGATGGACAGCCGGTGCTGGTGTTCGAGGATGCCACCGGCAAGGCGGTCGACCTCGATCTGCGGGGAAGCGACGAGGAGGTCGCGTGGCGTCTTTCTCCGCCGCCGCGCGGGCCGGGGCGGCCGAAGCTGGGGGTGGTGGCGCGGGAGGTCACGCTGCTGCCGCGCCATTGGGAATGGCTGAACGCCCAGCCGGGCGGGGCGTCGGTGGCGCTGCGCAAGCTGGTCGACGAGGCGCGCAAAGGGAGCGAGGCGAAGGACCGCGTGCGCCGGGCGCAGGAGGCCGCCTATCGCGTCATGTTGGAACTGGCCGGCGACCGACCGGGATACGAGGAGGCGGTGCGGGCGCTCTATGCTGCGGATCGCGCCCGGTTCGACGCGCTGACGGCGGTCTGGCCGGCCGATCTGCGCGATTATGTCCGTGCGCTGGCGGCGGAGGCGTTGGTCAACCTGAACGAAGGCGGCTGAAAAACGAGAAGGCGCGCGACAGGCGCGCCCATCGGGTCCGTTCCCGCCGGAAGGAGCGGACCCGCCGTGGCCGGCAGTCTGAGGCCGGAAGCCTTACAGCGCCTCGGAGTTCGTCTCGCCGGTGCGGATGCGCACAGCCTGGGCGATCTCCAGCACGAAGATCTTGCCGTCGCCGATGCGGCCGGTGTTGGCGGCCTTCTGGATCGCCTCCACCACCTGCTCGTACTGGTCGTCGGACACGGCGACCTCGACCTTCACCTTGGGCAGGAAGCTCACGGAATATTCGGCACCACGATAGATTTCCGTCTGGCCCTTCTGGCGGCCGAAGCCCTTGACCTCGCTGACGGTCAGGCCCTGGATCCCGAGCGACGTCAGCGCCTCGCGCACTTCGTCGAGCTTGAACGGCTTGATGATGGCCATAACCAGTTTCATGTGGCTTCCCCTTAAAGCGTTGTTCCGGCCGCGTGTAAGGCTGTGGCCGCCCCGTTGCGGTTCCAGTCCGGCCCGTCACCGTACCGTCCTTCCGCCGATGGCCCAAGCCTGTTCGCGTCGACCGCAAAAATCAACGATTACAAGAATCGTGCCGGTTGAATTGCGCTGAAAGAATGGGAATATGCCTGTCGAATGGGCGCCCAAAAGGGCGGCATCTGCCTAAAAATCGTCCAGCGACAATCTGTCCGGTGGCCGGCCTCGACCGGTCCGGGACAGGACACTGGACAGGACGCGCCCGTGCGACAATTGTTTGACCGCGCGGCGGCGCCGGCAAGGCCTGGGGATAAGGCTCAAGCCCAGCCGGCGACCGCGCCACAGGCATCGAAGGCGAGAGGGCAGCGAGCATCATGGCCGTACCGGGCACCGAATCGGGCAACGCGACCGTCCCGCCGCAGGGCGGCGACATCACCACGGAGGTCGTGGTGCTGGGCGGCGGTCTGGCCGGGCTGACCATGGCGGCGGCGCTGGCCAGTGCCGGCGTGCCGGTGGTCTGCATCGACCAGGACAGCCCCGAACGCATGGGCGGCGGCGATTTCGACATCCGCACCACCGCGATCTCCTATGCCTCCAAGATGGTGCTGGAGGCGGCGGGGGTGTGGCACCACATGGCCGATCAGGCCGGTCCGATGCTGGATATCCGCATCGCCGACCAGTTCTCGCCCCTGTTCATCCATTACGACCACACCGAACTTGCGATGGAGGGCACGCACCAGCCCTTCGGCTGGATCCTGGACAACAAGGACATCCGCCGCGCCCTGTTCACCCGCGCCGCCGAGCTTCCGGGCCTTGTCCATCTGGCGCCGGCCAAGGCGGTGACGGTGGAGCGGACGCGGTCGGGCGTGATGGTGCGTCTGGCCGACGGGCGGACGGTGCGCGGCCGGCTGCTGGTCGGCGCCGACGGGCGGCGGTCGATGGCGCGCGATAGCGCGGGGATCAAGGTGCGGCGCTGGTCCTACGACCAGAGCGCCATCATCTGCACCATCCGCCACACCGAGCCGAACAAGGGCGTCGCGGTGGAGCATTTCCTGCCCAACGGTCCCTTCGCCGTCCTGCCGATGACGGACAACCGCTGTTCCATCGTGTGGAGTGAGAAGACCTCGCTGGTCGACACCTATCTGAAGCTGCCCGACGACCAGTTCGTCGACGAACTGCAGCGCCGCTCCGGCGGCTATCTCGGCGAGATCACGCTGCTGACCAAGCGCGAGGCCTGGCCGCTGTCGGTTCTGCTGGCCGACCGCTTCATCGCCGACCGGCTGGCGCTGGTGGGGGAGGCGGCGCACGCCATCCACCCGATCGCCGGGCAGGGGTTGAATCTCGGCATGCGCGACGTCGCCGCGCTGGCGGAGGTGGTGGTCGACGCCTATCGCCTCGGCCTCGATGTCGGCGGGCCGGAGGTGCTGGCCCGCTTCCAGCGCTGGCGCCGCTTCGACACGGTGCTATTGGCGGCGGTGTGCGACGGGCTGGTCCATCTGTTCTCCAACAACATCCCGCCGGTGAAGCTGGCGCGCGACCTGGGCATGGCGGTGATCAACCGGCTGCCGCCGGTCAAGCGCTTCTTCATGAAGCACGCGATGGGCGTGGTCGGCGACCTGCCGCGGATGATCAAGGGACAGCCGCTTTGACGCTTCCCGCCTGATTTTACTTCGGTGGTCCCGCCATTGGTGCGCCTTGGCAGCGGGGGACGAACGCCTTATGTCCGCCTCATCGCCCGGTCAAGCTGTTCGGGCCACTCCGACCAAGGATGAAGATCGTGCTTCGCCGCCTTTCCCGCTCTCTGCTGACCGGCGCCCTGCTGTCCGCCGCTCTTTTGGCTCCGCTGCCGGCCCTGTTCGCCTCGCCCGCCGCTGCCGCGCCGGCCACCCCGGTCTCGCTGTCGGCGCAGGATCAGGCGGTCGTCGCCAAGGTGGAGGAGTATCTGAACGGCATCACCACCCTGCAGTCGAAGTTCCTGCAGGTGGCGCCCAACGGGCGGCAGGCGACCGGCACCTTCTATCTGTGGCGGCCCGGCCGGATGCGGCTGGAATATGACCGGCCGCTGAAGGACTTCATCGTTGCCGACGGCAGCTTCGTCTTCTATTGGGACGGCGAGATGCGCCAGCAGTCGAGCGCCCCCATCGGCTCGACGCTCGCCGACTTCATCCTGCGCAAGAACATCCGCCTGGCGGGCGACGTCACCGTCACCGACGTGTTCCAGGCCCCCGGCGTGATCGAGGTCAGCCTGCTGGAGACCAAGGACCCCGGCAAGGGCACCCTGACCCTCGTGTTCGAGGATCATCCGTTCCAACTGCGCAAATGGCGGGTGCTGGACGCCCAGGGCATGACCACCGAGGTGGCGCTGCTGAACCCGCGCACCGACGTCACCTTCGACCGCGACATGTTCTATTTCAAGGAGCCGCAGCGCGGATCGGATTTCGGCCGCGGCAACTGATCGGCCCCGCCGCGAACGGGAAATAAAGCTCTGGCAACAAAGCCCTTCACCTCCTGTTGTCATGTCGCGGGACCGGCAACAGGAGGCGTTCCATGTCCACCGATCAGGCACATCAGACTGGAACCGGCCGGTCAGAGATCGAGCCGGCGGGCCGCCTGCACAGCATGAACAGGGCGCTGGCGCGCAACTGGTGGGCTCTGGCCCTGCGCGGAGCGGCGGCGATCTTGCTGGGAGTGCTGGCCCTGCTGATGCCGGGCGTGACGGTGGCGACGCTGGCGCTGACCTTCGCCGCCTATCTGCTGCTGGACGGCGTCTTCGCGATTCTGGCGGGCATCCGTGCCTCCCGTCATCATGAACGGTCGCTGCCTTTCATCCTGGAGGGTGTGGTCAGCCTGATCGCCGGCATCGTTGCCGCCCTGTGGCCGGCCGCCAGCCTGTTCGCGCTGGTGTTCCTGATCGCGGCATGGTCGGTCATCACCGGCTTTGCCGAGGTGATGGGGGCGTGGCGGATGGACCGCACCCATGGGAAATGGGCCTGGGGCGTGGCCGGCGTGCTGTCGATCCTGTTCGGGCTCAGCATGTGGGTGCTGCCGGCACTGGGGCTGCTGGCGCTCGCCTGGGGGGTGGCGGCGTACCTGATCGCCTTCGGGGTGCTGGCGCTGGTGACCGCCTTCCGGCTGCGGCACTGCCATCGGGAGACCGGTGGGGGAATGACGGCGGCGGTTTGAGGGGGCCTGTATGAGGTATTGCGGGATGCCCCCTCCCTCCCGCTCTTGCGAGCGGGTCCCTCCCTCCCCCGCCTTCGGCGGTAGAGGGTAAGTATGCAGTGCGGCGGCAGTTCCCTCTCCCTCGAAGCTCTCGCACAAAGCCTCGCTTTGTGCTGACGCGACAGGCGGACCGTAGGTCCGCTGAGAGAGAGGGAGGGTTAGGGAGGGGGCATCGTCAGTCCACACCCATTCATAGCTCCATCGTACAATTTCCTACACGAACAGTCTCTGGCAGCCTGAAGTCCGGCATGATGTTTGCTGCGCTGCGGCAAAACGGCTGTGAGGGGCTGTGTCATGACGCCGCACCGACCGACTATTGGGCAGACTGGCGACCGATCCGGCGACCGGCGCACAGGTTCTGTGCAACACAACATTCTGGCCGCCGCCGCGTCCGGGGTGTCGAACTTCATCGCCGCGCAGGGCGGCTGTCCCGACCGGGTGTTCCACCGCGCCGGCGTGGAGGAGCGGGCGCTGGGCCAGCCGACGGTGGCGCTCGACCTCCGCGCCTATGTGGCGATGATGGAGGTGGCGGCGGCGGAGACCGGCAACGACAATTTCGGCCTGCTCTACGGCCGGCAGTTCCAGCCGGAGATGCTGGGGCTGATCGGCTCCATCGCGCTGGCCGCGCCGACGCTGGGGGCCGCGCTGGACCATCTGGCCCGGCTGTTTCCCTTCCACCAGCAGGCGACCGAGACGCGCTTCGTCCGCGAGGGCGAACTGCTGCGGCTGGAATACCGCATCCTCGACGGCCAGATCGTCGAGCGGCGGCAGGATGCCGAACTGACCATGGGCATGTTCGCCAATGTGGTGCGCGCCTGCCTGGGCCCGGACTGGATGCCGGAGGAGGTGCATTTCGAGCATCCCAAGCCGGAGGCCTGGCGCCAGCATCAGGCGCTGTTCGACGCGCCTGCCCATTTCGGCCAGCGCACCAACGCCATCCTGCTGCGCGACCGCCATCTCGACCGCCGCATGCCCGGCGGCGACATGGCGCGGCTGACCGGGCTGTGCGGCACGCTGATCGACATCGCCCGCGGCACCGGCACGCCGCCGCTGCTCGACCGCGTGAAGGCGGAGGTGCGGGCGCGGCTGCCGGAAGGTCCGCCCTATGTCGAGGACATCGCCGACCGGCTGGGCATCGCCCGCTGGACCCTGCAACGCCGGCTGGCCGACGAGGGGCTGAGCTTCTCCGATCTGGTGGAGGGGGTGCGGCGCGATCTGGCGGCGGTCTATATCCGCCAGCGCCACGTCCCCATCGCCGACATCGGCGCCCTGCTCGGCTATTCGGAGGTCAGCGCCTTCAGCCGCGCCTTCCGCCGCTGGTTCGGCGCGTCGCCGGCGAAGATGCGCGACGGGAGGGGCTGAAGGATGGCAGTCGTGAGCCTCCCGTCATAAGATCGGTTCCGGGATATACCGGCGCAGGACAGGGCGGACATGGCGCGCGCATCGAGGAATCGTCACCGTTTCTGGCGGGACACCGCGCTTCCGCATCTTGAGGCGCGGAGCATTGAGGATGGGCAGGAGGTCAGCTATGGCTGGCACAGCCACCCGACCTTTTCCATCGGGTTGGTGACCGGTGGTGTCAGCGACTTCCGCATCGGCGCCGACGGCCACCGGATCGCTGTCGGCACGGTCGTTCTGATGAACCCGGACGAGGCGCATGTCTGTAACCCGCTGAACGGCCAGCCCTGGTCCTATCGCATGCTGTATGCCGATGCCGCGTGGCTGGCGGCGCTGGAGGGGGAGGCGGCATTCCGGCCCCACACGCCGCATTTGAGCCGCGATCCGGAACTGGCGGACAGGCTGGGCCGGCTGTTTGGCCTGTTGTTCGATCCGCTCCCCGACAGCGCGGAGAAAGAGGCGGCAGTCCGGTCCTTCTTCATCGCGCTGAGGCAGGCGCTGGGCGGTGTATCGTCCGGTCGGCATGGGGAGGGCCGGCCCGGCGGCGAGCATGCGGCGCTGGACCGGGCCGCCGATTTCATCTCCGCCCATTGCACCCAGCCGCTGCGGTTGGCCGAGATTGCCGCGGTGTCGGGCTTGTCGCCGTCCTATCTGGTGCGGTCCTTCAAGGCCCGCTATGGGCTGACCCCACATGCCTACCAGATCAACCGCCGCATCCAGTTCGGCCGTCGGGAGCTGCAACGCGGCCGGTCGATCGTGGAGGTCGCGCTGGATGCCGGTTTCGCCGATCAGGCCCATTTCCAGCGCGCCTTCAAACGGCATGTCGCCGCCACCCCCGGCCAGTACATGCGGCGGGAGTGAAAGGCCGCCACGAAGGCGGGCGTGGCGATCAGGCGGCGATGCCGATATGGGCGGCGCTCGCCACGAGCAGGGCGGCCATGGCACGGTTGAACAGCCGCATCCGCCGCCCATCCGCCAGCAGATGGCGCAACCGGGCGCCGGCATAGGCCCAGCAGCCGACCGACAGATAACAGATGACGAAATACAGCCCGGCGAAGATCCAGAGCCGGGCAGAATCGTCCCCGGCATAGGCGCCGACCCCGGCCAGCGCCGCGACCCAGGCCTTCGGGTTCAGCCACTGCATGGCGGCGCCCTGAAGCACCGAGGGTGCCGGGGGCGGTTCGCCGTCGGCGATCCCGCCGTCGCTTCTCCACAGCTTCCAGCCCAACCACAGCAGAAAGGCCACGCCCGCCCAACGGGTGAGCGTGGCGGCGGCGGGCCAGCCGCGCAACAGCTCCGCCAGGCCGAGCCCGGCCAACACCAGCAGCAGGACGAATCCCAGGGTGGCACCGGCGACATGGCGCAGGGTGGCGCGCAGACCGTGGGAGGCTCCGCTGGACAGCGCCACCACATTGACCGGGCCGGGGGAAATCGATGCGGCCAGCGCGAAGCCGGCCATCGACAGGTAAAGCATCACCATCGCCGCCGTCCTATTTCAGCAGCGGCAGCGAACCGGTCAGCGAGCGCACCAGCGCCGCTGGGCCGTGCAGGCAGAGGCCGAGATAGCGCAACCCCTCCTGCCTGGTGGTGGCAAGGCGCTGGCGGTAGTCGTCGTAGCTCTTGGCGCGCTGGGCGACATCGGTCATGCCGATCACACCCAGCCCGTCGGCTTCCCGTTCCGCCGCGCTCCGGCGCAGCGCGCGCAAGCCCTCGGCATCGGACACCAGGATCGGCATCACGATGGTGGTGATGCCGGGATGGCCGATGCCGTCGGCATCCTGAAGGTCGCAGCCGACCAGTTCGGGCCGCAGCTTCCCCAGCGTCATCGACAGGGCGGCGGCGGTGTTGGCGATCAGCCCAGGCGGCAGGGCGCGGTCGATGATGAAGGCACAGCGTGTCACGTCCGGCTTTCCCTTTGTTGGATGACGGTCAGGCCGGGGGACTGTCGTGGATCGGGCGGGGGCGGGTATTGAATGAAATTACCCATGGCCGGAACGGGTGCGGCCGCTCGCGGCACACTGCCGGCGGTTCAGCCCGTCGCCCGCGCGGATGCGCGGCGGCAGGGCTGCAACCGGCATCCGCACCGTCTATATTGTCCCGACAGCACCGTCGCTTGGGGGGCTGCCTGGGGGCATTTGGGGTGCCGGGATGTCAACGAACTACGTCAACACCTTCATCACCGCCGCGGCCGACTGCAAGGCAAAGACCGGCACCGTTCCGTCCAAAGCCGGTACGATCGGCGCGCTGCAGCTCTCGCTGCTGTTGGAACGGCCCTATGCGATGACCAGCGACGAACTGCTGCTGGAGGTCCACATGATCCGCAACGGCATTCTGCCGGAAGAACGCGAGGCGGCGCGCGACCGGCTCTTCGGCAAGCCGCAGGCTTGCCTGCGGGCATCGCCGCTGGTCAAGCAGTATGGCTGGGGCCTGCACCATGACGGCGACGGCCGGGTCGCCGCCTATGGGGCCGAGAGCGACGCCTACCGCGACCTGAGCCGCCGTACGGACGTGAGCGTCGTTGCCGGAATGCGCAACAGCCGCGGCTGACGGCGCCGGTTCAGACCCCGACCTCCACCGCCGCGTTGACGACATAGATCTGCTCGTTGCGGTCGTTCTTGTCGGCGAGGAAGATGCCACTCGGCGCCAGCATGCCGCCGGTGGTGACGTGGATGCTGACGGCGCCATAGGGGAAGACGGCCTTCACCGCCTCGTGGTCCAGCCGGTCGGCATCGGCCGGCACGGCGAGGTGGACGCGCACCTGCATTTTGCTGGTGTCGCCGTCGACCAGGGTGCGCATGCCGGGCATGGAGTTGCGCTCTATGGCGTTGCGCACGGCGCGGACGGCGGCCTTGGTCACGTCCTGGCCATGCAGATCCACCCCCATGCCGAGTTCCACGAACATCACCTGTTTCATCGCGTCGGGCCTTTCATTGGCTGTCGGTCGTGGCTGTTGGTCGACGGGGATGATGGCGCGTGGTCGCAGGCAGGGCCAGGGGGTGGCGGGGGAATTTCGGGGGGTGGAAGGCGCCGGCCCCCCACCTCACACCGCACCGGACTCTCGTCACGCCTTCGGGCGGATTTCGCCGTCCATCTTGGCGCCGTTGTGGTGGTGGGTGCCGGAGAAGGCGCGTTCCAGGCGGCGGGGCGCGCGGATCAGGTGGAGGTACAGCTCGTCGAACTGGCCGACGGAGGCGAGCTGGCGCACGTCGTTGACGGTGATCCGCTGGCCGTTCAGCTCGATCAGGCCGCTGTCGCGCAGCCGCCGCAGGGTGCGGTTGATGTGGACGATGCTGAGACCCAGCGCGTCGGCCAGGATCTCCTGCGTCACCGGCAGCACGAAATGCCCGTCGGTCACCATGTTGACGATGCTGAGGCGGCGCAGAAGCTCGACGATCAGATGGGCGGTGCGCTCCAGCGCGGTCCGGCGCCCCAGGCTGAGCAGCCGCTCGGCGACGATGGCCTCCTCCCGCGCGCCGGACCAGGCGAGGGCGGCGGCAAGGCGCGGGAAGGACCGGAACAGCTCGCCGATCCGCTCCGGCGGGAAGCTCGCCACCTCGACCGGGGTCAGGGTGGTGACGCTGTGGTCGGCCGATTCGAACAGGGTGCAATACATGCCGATGATGTCGCCGGGCAGGACGAAATTGACGACCTGGCGCCGTCCGTCCGGCAAGGCTTTGTGGCGGATCGCCCAGCCGTCCCGCATGATGCGGACGTCGCGATACCTTTCGCCTTGTTGGAGAAGATCGGTGCGTGGCGGCACGCGGTCGGTCGTCCTTTCCAATTCGGCAAGATACATCTTTTCCTCATCCGACAGGATGAGATAGCTGCTCAATTTGAGCCACAATGGAGTCGGTTCGAGGGCGCGGCTCGCCAGGGCGCGAGTCATGGTCGTCACTTTGCCTTCTTTGTCCAAATATTGGCGTTTCGATAAACGGTCGCGCCGTTGAACCGGTTCCGCGTTGTCTCGAACGTTTAGGGTTTTCAGGCGAGGCAGCCACAACATAGGTTAATCGGCTGAATATTTTTCTCGAACGGTCTGTGACGCGCAGCCGACCCGTGTGTTGTTCCCTATGCAATTGGACCTACCGGCGGGTTTGGCCGGGCGGGGTGGAGAACCAATCGAACGGGGGGCATGATGACGTCGGAGGAAGAGGCGGCGGGTATGGCCGCTCTCTCGATTTGTGAATCGCTGGTGATCGCCATGGTCGAAAAGGGCCTCCTCACGGTCGAGGAGGCGCGGGGCGTGCTCGAGGACGCCGCCGCGGCCCATCTGCGACAGGAAATGCCGGAACCGGTAATCCGGCGTCAGGAGATGGCGGTGCGCTTCATCGAGCGCCTCGCCCTGCAGGTGAACGCCGCCGGTCCCTACAGTCGCGGCTGACGCACCGGTGCGGGCGGACCGGCGCGATCAGTCCTGCAGGATGGTCGAATTGCGCCGGTCGCCGGCCTCCTGCCGGCCGGTGGGTGCATCCGTCAGGGAATCGCTCAACAACTGCGCGACCTCCTTGGCGGCGATCGGCTTGTGCAGGATGCGGTAGCCGCTGGCCTCGGCATCGGCGATGCGTTCGGGCGCGGTGTCGCCGGTCAGCACGACGCTGGCCGGGGCCGGGAATCCCCGCTCCCGCAGGGCGGTTTCGACCGCGCGGAGTGCCTCCAGCCCGGTGGCGCCCGCTTCCAGCCGGTAATCGGCGATCACCAGATCGGGCGGGCGCGGCTGGTCCCGCAGCAGGCGGAGCGCATCGGCCGCGCTGTCGGCCGCGGTCGCGCGCCAGCCGAAATCCTCGATCAGCAGGGTCAGCCCCTCGCGCACCAGCGGATCGTCGTCGATCACCAGGGCGGTGCCGCGTCCGGGCTCCGGCGCCTGTTCCGCATCGGGCGCCCCGGACGCCGCCGCGACCGCCGGCAGGGCGGAGGTGGGGATGTCCAGCGTGAAGCAGGACCCCTTGTTCGGCCGGGACGCGACATGCACGCGGTAGCCCAGCAGCCGCGCCAGCCGGTCGACGATGGCAAGCCCCAGCCCCAGCCCCTTGCCGCGGTCGCGGGTGGGGTTGGAGATCTGGTAGAATTCGTGGAAGATCCGCTCCAGATGCTCGGGCGGGATGCCGATGCCGGTATCGTGGACCTGGATGCGCAAGGCCCCCGGACGATGGCGGCAGCCCAGCAGGATGCGGCCGTGGTCGGTGTAGCGCAGCGCGTTCTCCACCAGATTGCGGATGATCCGTTCCAGCAGCGCCGGGTCGGCGTTCAGCGTCACGTTGGTGGGGACGCTGCGGAAGGCGACGCCCTTCTCCGCGGCGCGCAGCCGGTATTCGCCCTCCAGCCGGGCGAAGATGGTGCCGAGCGACACCGCCTGGATGTTGGGGGACACCGTGCCGGCATCCAGCTTGGAGATGTCCAGGATGGCGTCGAGCAGGCGGCACAGCGCGTCCATCGACGCCTCGATGCTGCCGACCAGCGACGCCGCGGGGTGGTCGCCCAGCCGGATCGCCAGAGCGGAGGTCAGCAGGACCAGCGATTGCACCGGCTGGCGCAGGTCGTGGCTGGCCGCCGCCAGGAAATGCGTCTTGGCGGCGTTGGCGCGCTCCGCCACCATCAGCGCCATCACCGCTTCCTGACGCGAGCGTTCCTCCTCGTTGCGGGCGCTTTCCGCCTCGGCGCGGGCCTGTTCAGCGCGCTCGGCCAGGGTGCGCTGGATGGTGATCTCCTCCGCCGCCCGCATCTCGCGCTCGCGCTGGATCGCCGCGATGTGGTCCAGCATGGCGTTGAAGCCGCGCGCCAGGGCCGAAACCTCGTCATTGCCGCGCACCCGGGCGCGCTGTCCGGTGAAGCCGTCGGTGGCGATGGCGCCGGCCAGCCGTTCCAGCTCGCGCAGGGACCGGGTCATGTGGTTGCCGACGGCGCGGCTGCCGATGTAGATCGCCAGCAGGGCGAGAACGGCCACCAGACCATAGGCCGGCAGCATCCAGGACAGGAGCGCGGTGGTCGGCGTTTCCGGCGCCTCCAGCCGCAGCTTCAACCCAAGCTTCGCCAGCCGTTCCGGCACGGTCAGCGGCACCGTCACCGCCATCATGTCGGCCGGCACCGGCGGAGGCGGCCCGCTGCCGTGGAGAAGCTCCGCCTCCGGATGCAGGACCAGGGAGTCGAGCGGCACCTTGTAGAGCAGCGCCCCTTCCGGCGAGGTGGTGCGGGAATAGATCAGCATCTCCGCCGCCAGC
This sequence comes from Azospirillum sp. TSO5, assembly GCF_003116065.1. Lineage (NCBI taxonomy): Bacteria > Pseudomonadati > Pseudomonadota > Alphaproteobacteria > Rhodospirillales > Azospirillaceae > Azospirillum > Azospirillum sp. TSO5. Next base: position 15,067 of record NZ_LGQY01000104.1, read on the forward strand.
AGGAACTTGGTATCGCCTTGCTGCACCACCCGGGCGGCGGGCTTGCCGGCGGCGATGGCGGCGCGCAGCCAGACCATGTCGGCCGGCGCGATGGCCAGCGGAGCGGCATGACGCCCGTTGTCGGCGACCGGCTCTCCTTCGAAATCGGTGAAGACCAGCGCCACCGGCATGCTGGCGATGTGGTTGAAGCTGCCCAGGAAGGGGATCAGGTAGGTTTCCTTCCCCGCGGAATCGACCAGGGCGGTGGCGAGCACGCTGTTTTCCGCCAGTTCGCGCACCGTCGTCACCAGCGTGTTCAGCAGTCCTTCGGTCTGGCGGGCGGCGAGGCTGGCGTTCGCCTCCACATTGGCATGGTGCTGGCGCGCCAGATGGCGGCTCGACACCAGATACAGGCTGGCGCCGATCAGGATGGCGATCAGCACGCCCAGCATCAGCGATACCATCGCGAAGCGGCGGGCCAGCCGTCCGGAGGTCAGCATCCGCTGGGCGGCGCGGGGGATGGTGCCGTCGGGAGTGGAGCCGGTGGGAGTGGGTTCGCTCATCCGTGTTCTCAATCCACCGGAACCAGCACGCCGTCGGCGCGGAAGCGGGCCATCAGCAGGTCGTCCGGCCCCAGCGCCTCGTGCCGGCCGGGGGCGAAGGGACGGTCGTAGTCGCGGGTCACCCCGTGATAGGGGCCGACCTGTTCCAGCGCGTCGCGCACGGCGGCGCGGTCGGTGGTGCCGGCGCGGTCGATCGCCAGCGCCAGGATGCGGGTCAGATCATAGGCGTGCAGGAAGCCCACCGGCGACACGATGTCCTCCGGCCGGTGGATGCCGAACAGGCGTCCGGCGGTCTCCAGCACCGGAGCCAGCCGGTCCTTGGGGATGCGGAAGGGGCTGACCGTCTGGATCACGCTGAAATCCACCTCCTGCAGGGCCGGTCCGGCCTGTCCGACGAAATCGCCGCCGGTGACGCCCCAATGGCTGAGGATCGGCAGCCGCCGCTGCGGCGGCAGGGCGGCGACCTCGCGCACCAGCACGGCGGCCTCGTCGTCGTTGGCGACCAGCAGGATCGCCTGGGCGCCGGCATCGGCCAGCGCCTGATACTTGTCGATCAGCGAGCGGTCGCGCCAGTTGTACCAGGCGGTGCCGACCAGATCAGGCGTCTTGTGCCCGGCGAGGTAGCTGTTGGCGGCCTCCAGGTTGGACCGTCCCCAGGCGGTGTTGGTCAGCAGCAGCCCGACATGGGTCAGGCCGCGGTCGGTGGCGCGCTTCAGCAGGAAGGGCATCGCCAGGCTGTCGCGCAACGACAGCCGGAAGATGTAGTTGGGCTCCATCCCGTTGTCGACGATGTCGTCGGCTGACGACCACGGGGCCAGGAACAGGGTGCGGGTCTGTTCCAGGACCGGCAGCTCCTCGATCACCACCGGGCTGAACCGGCCGCCGAACACGGCGACCAGTCCGGGGATGGTGGCCAGTTCCCGGATGTTCTTGATGCCGCGGGCGGAGATCGAGCGGTGTTCGCGGGTGATCAGCGTCAGCGGCCGGCCGCCCAGAACGCCGCCGCCGCGGTTGATGTCGTCGATGGCGGTCAGGATCCCGCGCTGGATGGATTCGGCCGAGGTGCTGTTGGTCAGCCCGAACTCGCCGTCCAGCGCCAGCACCACCGGCTCCCCGGGAAGGTCCTGCTCCGTCTGCCCGGCAGCAGCAGCCGGGGCCGCCGCAAGCGAAAGCGCGAGGGCAAGAAAAACCAGGATCGGACCGAATAGGCGGAGAACTGCGGAAGACATTGGCCGTCGCTTGATTGGATCGGCGGACGGAAGATTGGGCTCCCGTGCGCGTAACGCGGCACTATGGGTGGCGGGAACCGGCGGGGTCAATCTTCCCTTTGGCCGAGCGGCGGGTACGGAAGACCAGTGCCATCGCGGCAAGTCGCTCGCTGGCAGTGATTATTATTATCGTTACAGGCATGAGTGCAGGGAACGCGCCGCCCAGCGGTGGGCGGCGCCCCTGTCGGACGGATCAGACCAGCTTGGCGGTCAGGCTGATCTGGGTGCCGGCCAGCGCCTTCGACACCGGGCAGTTGGCCTTGGCGCCGTTCGCCTGTTCCTGGAAGGTGGCCTCGTCGATGCCGGGGATTTCGGCTTCGCACTCCAGTTCGATCCGGCTGATGGCGAAACCGGCGCCGGCCTTCTCCAGATGCACCTTGGCGGTGGTGTGGACGCGGGTCGGCGTGTGTCCGACTTGGGCGAGCCCGGCCGACAGCGCCATGGAGAAGCAGCCGGCATGCGCCGCCGCGATCAACTCCTCCGGATTGGTGCCCTGGCCGTTTTCGAAGCGCGAGGGAAAGGAGTAGCTGCCTTCGAAGGCGCCGCTGCCCAGCCGCATCTTGCCGCTGCCCGATTTCAGGTCGCCGCGCCATTCGGCATCCGATTGCCGCATCGCCATGGTGATGTCTCCCCTTGCTGGTCATGGTCGGACCGGCCCACCGCCATCGCGGGGACCGGTCGAGCCTGACCTAGGGCCATCGACCGCGGCGGCCAGCCGCATACTCCCTTCGCGCCGCCGACCGTTACAGCCAGCGTTTTCTAAAGCCAATCAGGCACGCGCTCGGCCGCCAGCATTTCCTCCACCGTCGGGCGGGGGCGGATGACGGAGAAGCGGTCGCCGTTGACCAGCACCTCCGGCACCAGCGGGCGGGTGTTGTAGGTCGAGGCCATCACCGCGCCATAGGCGCCGGCCGACAGGAAGGCGACGAGGTCATCGTCGGCCAGCGGCGGCAGCGGGCGCTGCACGGCGAAGGTGTCGCCGCTCTCGCACACCGGGCCGACCACGTCGTACGGCTCCTGCGCGACGCCCTCAGCCGGCTCCGCCACCGGGACGATGCCATGATAGGCGTCGTACAGCGACGGGCGGATCAGGTCGTTCATCGCTGCGTCGACGATGGCGAAGCGGCGGTGCAGCCCCTGCTTCACATAGATGACGCGGCTGACCAGGATGCCGGCGTTGCCGACCAGCGAGCGGCCCGGCTCCAGCGTGATGCGGCAGCCGAGATTGCCGGTGATCGAGCGCACCATCGCGGCATAGTCGGCGAGATCGGGCGGCGCCTCGTTCTTGTAGGTGATGCCGAGGCCGCCGCCGAGGTCCAGGCGCTGGATGTCGTGGCCGTCCTCGCGCAGCTGGTGCAGCAGGGCCGCGACCCGCTCGTAAGCCGCCCGGAAGGGGGCGAGGTCGGTCAGCTGCGAGCCGATATGGACGGCGATGGCGACCGGCTTGATGCCCGGCAGGGCCGCGGCGCGGCGGTAGATCTCGCGCGCGTGGTCATAATCGATGCCGAACTTGTTCTCTTTCTTGCCGGTGGCGATCTTGGCGTGGGTCTTGGCGTCGACGTCCGGATTGACGCGGAAGGCGATGGGAGCCTCCACGCCCATGGACGAGGCGATCTGGCTCAGCGCCTCCAGCTCCGGCACCGATTCGACGTTGATCTGGTGGATGCCGGCCTCAAGCGCGGCACGCAGGTCGTAGCGGGTCTTGCCGACGCCGGAGAAGACGATGCGCTCGGCCGGAATGCCGCCGGCCAGCGCCCGCTTCATCTCGCCCACCGACACCACGTCGCCGCCGGCGCCCAGCTTCGCCAGGGTGCGGATGACGGCGAGGTTGGAGTTGGCCTTCAACGCATAGCAGACGCCGGCATCCTGGCCGGCGAAGGCGCCGGCATAGGCGTTGTAGTGCGATTCCAGCGCCGCGGTGGAATAGAGGTAGAAGGGCGTTCCCACCTCCCGCGCCACATCCTCCAGCGACACGGATTCGGCATGCAGCACGCCGTTGCGGTAGGCGAAGACGCTCATCGGCGAGCCGTTGGGAGAACCGGGGCGGGCGGCGTTCATGGGAACTGCACTCCGGAACCGGCCGGCTTGGCGGGCTTCGGGTCCTGTGAGGGGTTGGGGTAGGTGCGCGGGAAGGGATCGACCTGCCCCTCCGGAACCGGGCTGTCGACGAATTTCGGCTTCTTGCCGCAGCCGGCCAGCGCCAGGGCGCCGGCCAGGGCGACGACGGTCAAAGTAACGCTGCGGTTCACAGGAAACGCTCCCGGGCGGCCTTCACCGCCTCCTGCACGCGGACGGGGGCCGGGCCGCCGAAGCTGGTGCGGCTGTTCAGCGACGCTTCGATGCTCAACGCCGGGTAGACGGCTTCGGTGATGCGCGGCTCGATGGCCTTCAGTTCGTCCAGCGTCAGGTCGGTCAGGCCGACGCGCCGGTCCTCCGCCGCCTTCACGGCACGGCCGGTGACATGGTGCGCCTCGCGGAAGGGCATGTTCAGCTCCCGCACCAGCCAGTCGGCGAGGTCGGTGGCGTTCAGGAAGCCGCGGTCGGCCGCCTCGCGCATTGCCGGGACGTTCGGTTGCATGTCGCGCACCATGCCTTCCATGGCGGCGATGCAGAGCGCCAGCGTGTCGTCGGCCTCGAACACCGGCTCCTTGTCTTCCTGCATGTCCTTGGAATAGGCCAGCGGCAGGCCCTTCATGGCGATCAGCAGGCTGTTCAGGCTGCCGATCACGCGGCCGGCCTTGGCGCGCACCAGCTCCGCCGCGTCGGGGTTCTTCTTCTGCGGCATGATGGAGGAGCCGGTGGTGAAGGCGTCCGTCAGCTTGATGAAGCGGAACTGGGCCGAGCACCAGATCACGATCTCCTCGGCGAAGCGCGACAGGTGCATGGCGCAGATCGACGCCGCCGACAGGTATTCCAGCGCGAAGTCGCGGTCGGACACCGCGTCCAGCGAGTTGGCGGTCGGCCGGTTGAAGCCCAGCGCTTCCGCCGTCATGAAACGGTCGATGGGGTAGGGGGTGCCGGCCAGCGCCGCCGAGCCCAGCGGGCATTCGTTCAGCCGGCAGCGGGCGTCGCGGAAGCGGCTGCGGTCGCGCCCGAACATTTCGACATAGGCCAGCAGGTGATGGGCGAAGCTGATCGGCTGCGCCGCCTGCAGGTGGGTGAAGCCGGGCATCACCGTCCCGGTGTGCTGCTCCGCCAGATCGATCAGCGCGGTCTGCAGGGCAGTCAGGCCGGCGATGGTGCGGTCGATGGCGTCGCGCACCCACAGCTTGAAGTCGGTCGCCACCTGATCGTTGCGCGAGCGGCCGGTGTGCAGGCGCTTGGCCGGTTCGCCGATCAGTTCGGCCAGCCGGGCCTCCACATTCATGTGGATGTCCTCCAACTCCACCTTGAAGGTGAAGGCGCCGGCGTCAATCTCTGCTTTCACGCGGTCGAGGCCGTCGATGATGGCATCGGCGTCGGCCTGGGTTATGATGCCCTGCTTGGCCAGCATCGCGGCATGGGCCTTCGACCCGGCGATGTCCTGGTCGGCGAGCCGCTTGTCGAAGCCGATGGAGGCGTTGATCTTCTCCATGATGGCAGCGGGACCGCGCGCGAATCGCCCGCCCCACATCTGGCTGGCGGCGGGTGCGGCAGAGCCCGTGGGGGCGGCGGAATTCGGCGGGGTCTGATCGGCGCTCATGGGGACGGATACCGGGGCATTCGGGTGAAGGGGAGCGAGGAAGCGTGAGTATGCGGACTTTGGCGGCCGTCGCAACGGTTTGTGTGTGCATGGCCGGGGCCGGCCTGTGGTGGAGCGCCGGCGCGGCGCCGAACCCCGGCTCGGGCGCCCCCGAGGTGGTGCGGCTGGGCGCTGCGGATGCCGCCACGCCGGTCGCCTCCACCGGCGCCGACAAGCTGGAGAAGTTCAAGGGGGCGGAGCCGAAGCCGATGCCGCCGCTGTCCTTCGTCGATGCCGAAGGGCGGCGCGTCGATCTGGCCGAATTCAAGGACCGGGTGATCCTGCTGAACCTGTGGGCGACCTGGTGCGGGCCCTGCGTCAAGGAGATGCCGTCGCTCGACCGCCTGCAGGCCCAGCTGGGTGGCGACGCCTTCCAGGTGGTGGCGCTGTCGCTGGACCGCGGTGGGCGGACGGCGGTGGAGCCCTTCTACAAGAAGACGGGGGTGGAGCATCTGACGGTGTTCCTCGATCCCGGATCGGAATCGATGAAGGTGCTGTCCTTGCGTGGCCTGCCCACCACCATCCTGGTCGATCCGGAGGGGCGCGAGCTTGGTCGCGTCGAAGGGGCGGTGGAGTGGGATTCGCCGGAGGTCGTCGCCTTCCTGCGCCAGTTCCTCGGCCATGGCAGCGGGCCGGCGCGCGACCGCGGCGGGGTGATGAAGACCGGCGGCTGACGATCCTGTGGCCTTGGGGTAGAGTGCCGCGATGATCGTCCGCCTGTCCCGAGCCATTCCATGACGCAGCCCGCAGCAATCGGCCCCAAGCGCTACACCATCGGTGCCGGCATCGTGATGATGCGGCAGGGCGAGCGCGCCGACCGGGCGTGGCTGATCGAATCCGGCGAGCTGGAGGTGCTGCTGACCCTGCCGGACGGCGGCACCCGGCGGCTGAGCGTCGTCGGCAAGGGGGCGGTGGTCGGCGAGATGGCGCTGATCGACGATGGCGAGCGCAGCGCCACCGTGCGCTCGCTGACCGAGGTCGCGTGCGTCGAGGTGACGCGGGAGGCCTTCCGCGGGCTGCTGAAGCGCAGTCCGCCGCTGGCGTCGTTCCTGCTGCAGAGCCTGATCGCCGCCATCCGCCGCGACTATGGCCTGCCGGCGGTCGAACGGTACGGCAATGCGGTGGATTTCCGTTCCACCAACTCCTTCCAGAAGGTGGTCGACCGCCGGATGATCCGCGAGGGGCATGTCTTCTTCGGCCCCAACGAGCCGGTGAACGCCGCCTACCTGATCCAGTCCGGCCGCGTGGCGCTCCGCCCCGGCCGCGGCACGCTGGGCGGCGAGATCGCGACCCTCGGGCCCGGCCGCCTGTTCGGCGAGATCTATCTGCTGACGGGCCGCCAGCCCGACGTCACCGCCGTGGCGGTCGCCGGCGGCATCTGCGAGGTCATCGACAAGCGCAGCTTCGAGGATGCGGTGACGGCGATGCCGCCGATCCTGAAGTCGCTGGCCCGGATCTACATCGCCCAGCTGACGAAGAAGGCTTCCGCCCCGGCAGGCCCGCCCCTGTCCGCCGAGAAGGCCGGCTGAGTCGGGATCGGACTTGGTGCTGGATTTGCCGGGGCATCTGGTGGAAAACAGCGCCTTCACGAATATTGCGGCGCTCCGGCCCCATCGGGGGTGTGCGCCATTCAGGGAGACAGCATGTTCACTGCCGCCAGCTTCCGCGTCGGCGACCGCGTGACGATCCGCAGCGGCCAGTCCATTCCGCAATCCATCGCAACGGTGGAGCGCTATAAAGAGGGCGGCCGCTGCATGGTCCTGTCCGACGGCAGCGAATGGCGCGCCGACGGGCGCCGCCAGTGGAGCTTCCGTGGCGGCTACTACAAGGGTCCGGTGGTGGAGCCGTTCGAGGCCGGCGACGACGAGTTCATCGCCCGCCGGCGCGCCATCGGCGCCATTCGCAAGTTCGGCGACGGCCTGACCATGGATTCGCCACTGACCACCGAGGCGCTGCAGCGGATTATTGAGGTGGTGGACCGGGAGAAGGCGGCGGCCGGCAAGCAGGGGTGAGGACTCACCCCGCCAGGGTCATGCCCATTTCCCAGAAATCGGCTTCCAGCCGGCAGGCTTGGCGGAAGATTGTGGCCAGACGGGGGAAGCGCGCCTCCGTCATCCCGTCCGCCGCCAGCCGGTCGAGGTTCTCCCGCGCCGCCTGCGCCACCTCCTGATAGGCCTCCCCCGCATATTCCGCGATCCAGACGCGGTAGGGGTTGGACTCGTCCAGCGCGCCGGGCAGCCCGGCCAGCCGGCGGCCGATCTCGGCATAGCCGATGACGCAGGGGCTGAGCGCCACATGCAGGTCCAGCAGGTCGCCGCGCAAGCCCGTTTCCAGCACATAGCGGGTGTAGGCCATCGTCGCCTTGGCCTCCGCCGCCTGTTCCAGCTCGGCGGCCGGCAGGCCCCAGCCGGCGCACAGGCCGACATGCAGGTCCATCTCCACGTCGAGTATCGCCTTCAGGCCGTTCAGCGACGCCCGCATCTCGCGCAGGTCGCGGCCCTTGTAGATGGCGAGCGCGTAGGCGCGGGCGAAATGGATCAGGAACAGGTAATCCTGCACCAGATAATGCCGGAAGCACGCCTGCGGCAGCGTCCCGTCGCCCATCCCGCGCACGAAGGCGTGGTCGACATAGGCCGACCAGTCCGGCCGCGCCTCGGCGACGAGCCGGTCGAACAGGTCGGGGCTGCGGGTGTGGGCGGTCATGGGGGCGGTCTCCGATGCGGCTGACGGAAGCGGGCGGACACTTTACCCGCTATTCCCCGGTTTGCAGCAAGGCCCCGCGCACCCGCGCCTGATGGAAGGCATAGAGGAACACCGCGATGCCGCCCGCCATGTAGACCACGTTCAGCCCGACCGCCCAGGCCAGATGGTCCCAGCGCAGGACGCCGTCGAACACCAGCGCCCGCATGCCCTCGAACACATGGGCCGACGGCAGGGCGAGCGACACCGGCTGGAGCCAGGCAGGCAGGACCGAGACCGGGTAATAGACCGCGCTGACCGGGGCCAGCATGAAGACGACGATCCAGGCCAGCCCCTCCGCCCCCATGCCGTAGCGCAGGATCAGCGCCACGATCAGCAGCCCCAGCGACCAGCCCAGCACGATCAGGTTGGCGAAGAAGGCGGCGAGCGGCAGACCCAGCGCGTAAACCGAATAGCCGAAGAAGGGAATCGCCAGCGCCGTCGCCGGAAGCACGCCGATCAGGGTGCGCAGCAGGCTCATGGTCATCAGCGCTGTCACCCATTCGCCGGGGCGCAAGGGGCTGACGAACAGATGGCCGAGGTTGCGTGACCACATCTCTTCCAAAAAGGAGATGGAGACGCCGAGCTGGCCGCGGAACAGCACGTCCCACAGCAGCACCGCGCTGACCAGCACGCCGGCGCCCTGCGCCACCCATCCGCTGCCGCCGCCGCTGGTCGAGGCCATGAACTGGTTGATGTAGCCCCACAGGATCATCTGCATGGTCGGCCAATAGGCCAGTTCCAGAATGCGCGGCCACGACCCGCGCAGCAGATACCAGTAGCGCAGCACCATGGCGCCGACCCGGCGCAGCGAGAAGTCGGCGCGCGGGATCGCCACCTCATTCGGCTGCATCGGCGGCCTCCCCGGTGAGGATGCGGCCATCGGATTCAACGCCGCCGGACGCGCGGGCGATGTCGAGGAAGACCTCCTCCAGCGTCTGGCGGCCATAGCGGGCGACCAGGGCGGAGGGGGCGCCGCGGTCGACGATCCGGCCTTGCCGCATCATCAGCACGCCGTCGCACAGCCGCTCCACCTCCAGCATGTTGTGGGAGGCGAGCAGGATGGTGGCGCCGGTGCGAAGGCGGTACCGCTCAAGATATGTCCGGATCCAGTCGGCGGTGTCGGGATCGAGCGAGGCGGTCGGCTCGTCCAGCAGCAGAAGCTCCGGGTCGTTGAGCAAAGCTTTCGCAAGGGCAACGCGGGTTTTCTGCCCCGCCGACAGCCCGCCGGACGGGCGATCGAGAAAACGCGACAGGTCAAGATGCTCGGCCAATTCTTGGACGCGCTTTTTGACGCATGTCAAACCGTAGAGGTGGGCATAGACGGTAAGGTTCTCCCGCACCGTCAGCCGATGGGGCAGTTCGACGTAGGGGGAGGAGAAGTTCATGCGCGGAAGCACGGCATGCCGGTGGCGCGCCATGTCGACGCCCAGGATCTCCACCGTCCCGGCCGTCGGCAGCAAAAGCCCCAGCAGCATCGAGATGGTCGTCGTCTTGCCCGCCCCGTTGCCGCCGAGAAGGCCGGTGACGCTGCCGCGCGGCACGGTGAAGGTGATGGAGTCGACCGCCGTCACGTCCCGTCCGTCCGGAGCCGGGAAGCGCTTGGTCAATCCGTCGGCCCTTATGGCGGGCGATAAGACAGCGATCTGTTCGGTCATGGGCACAGAATATGGCGGTGTCCGCCGCAACCGCCAGGGGCATGCGCTCCAGATGCATGCAGGCCTTGGGCAGGTGGACTGGGGGAACGGATCATGGTGAGTTTCGCCAGCGCGCTGACCGCACCGATCCCGCTCGCTTCGCCGCCGCACTGGGCGCAGCCCGACGGCCGCATCACGCTGCGCACGCTGATCCTGATCCGCTGGGTCGCGGTGCTGGGGCAGCTGGCCGCGGTGGCCTTCGTCAATCTCGGCCTGGGTTTCCCGCTGCCGCTGGGGCCGGTTCTGGCCGCCATCAGCGCGTCGGCCCTGCTGAACGTGGTGGCGATGGCCCAGCGCGGCGGCCGGCTGCGGCTGGCCGACCGCGACGCCGCGCTGTATCTCAGCTACGACATGCTGCAGCTGACGCTGCTGCTCTATCTCACCGGCGGGTTGAGCAACCCCTTCGCCATCCTGCTGCTGGCGCCGATGACCGTCGGTGCGGCCATCCTGTCGCGCTACAGCACGGTGCTGCTGACCGGGCTGAACCTGATCTGCCTGACCGCGCTCGCCCTCTGGCACTTCCCGCTGCCGTGGGAGGAACCGGTGCGCTCGATGGCGCCGCTCTATGCCTTCGGCGTCTGGCTGTCGCTGTCGGTGTCGGCGGTCTTCATCGCCGGCTATGTCTTCCGCGTCGCCGCCGAGGCGCGTCGCTTCGCCGACGCGCTCTCCGCCTCGCAGGTGGCGCTCGCCCGCGAACAGCGCCTCGGCGCGCTGGGCGCCCTCGCCGCCGCCGCTGCGCACGAGCTGGGCTCGCCGCTCGGCACCATCGCCGTGGTGGCGAAGGAGCTGGCGCGCGACCTGCCGCCCGACAGCCCCTATGGCGAGGATGTCGAGCTTCTGCAGAGTCAGGTGATGCGTTGCCGCGAGATCCTGGCCGATCTGGCGCGCAAGCCCGAGGCCGACGGCGGCGACCCGTTCGAACGGCTGCCGCTGACCACGCTGATCGAGGCTGCCGCGGCGCCGCATCGTCTCGGCCACATCGACTTCGTCGTGGAACCCCACCCGGTCGGCGAGGCGGAGGAGCCCTTCCTGCGCCGCAGCCCGGAGATCATCCACGGCATCGGCAACTTCATCCAGAACGCCCACCAGTTCGCCCGCCACAAGGTGACGGTCGCCGCCGCCTGGGACGGCCGCGGCGTCACCATCACGGTGATGGACGACGGCCCGGGCTTCCCGCCCCATCTGCTGGGCCGCATCGGCGAGCCGTACCTGTCGGTGCGCGGCGAGCGCTCCGGCCCGAAGGGGCAGACGGGCGGCGGCCATATGGGGCTGGGCATCTTCATCGCGCAGACGCTGCTGGAAAAGACCGGCGCAACCGTGCGCTACACCAACAATCCGCCGGCCGGCACTCCGCCCGCCGACCAGACCGCCGGCGGGCATGCCAACCAGGGCGGAACGGGTGCGCGGATTTCCGTGCGCTGGAAGACCATCAACGCCAAGAAATGAGGTTTTACGGTGGACACCCTCAAAACAACCGATGACCTGCTGTCGGGCGATGCCGTCAAACTGACATTCACTGGCGACGTCACCCGCAGCCTCCTGATCGTCGACGACGACGCCCCCTTCCGCACGCGGCTGGCCCGCGCCATGGAAAAGCGCGGCTTCAACGTCGTCGCCGTCGACTGCGTCCAGCTCGGCATCGAGGTGGCGCAGGAATCCGCCCCCGCCTTCGCGGTGGTCGACCTGCGGCTGGGCGACGGCAACGGGCTGGACGTGGTGTCGGCCCTGCGCGACGCCCGCCCCGACGCCCGCGTCGTCATGCTGACCGGCTACGGCAACATCGCCACCGCCGTCGCCGCGGTGAAGGCCGGCGCCGTCGATTACCTGCCCAAGCCGGCCGATGCCGACGCGGTGGAATCGGCGCTGCTGGCCGATGGCCGCCCGCTGCCGCAGCCGCCGGAAAACCCGATGTCGGCCGACCGCGTCCGCTGGGAGCACATTCAGCGTGTCTTCGAACAGTGTGACCGCAATGTTTCCGAGACCGCGCGCCGCCTGAAGATGCACCGCCGCACCCTGCAGCGCATCCTGAACAAGCACGCCCCGCGCGCCTGAAGATCCACGGCTTCGGCCGAGGCTCTTGGTCAGGAAACGCGAACGGCCCGCCCCGGAAGGGAGCGGGCCGTTCGCATGTCCGGCTAACGCATCGGTCAGGCGGTGCGGTCTTCCGTCCGGCAGGTCTTGATGCCCAGCAGCGTGTAGGCCGGGCAGAAGCCGACGACGGCCGTCAGCAGCGGCACCAGCCCGACCAGTCCCCACAGGGTCTGCGGCCCGACAACGGTCAGCGAAATCAGGATCAGCCCGACGATGGCGCGCAACGCGCGATCCACCGGGCCCATGTTGCGGCAATTCATGGCGGCACCTGTTATGGATGAACAGTACCGCCTGCTTTACATCCCAGCCATTGGCTCGTCTGTGATTCAGTCACGCTGGGACACGTCGACCCTAGTTTGACCACGAACCGTGCGTCGGCAGAGCCGGCCCGTCTTCAAGAAACTCGATCATTCGCCTTTCAATCCGCAGCAGCACCTCACGGGCCGGCAGACTGTGGCATTCGCGGCTGTGGTCGCGGATCTGCCTGATCGCGGTGACGGTGGCGGATTCCTGACGGTGCGACATGACGCAATTCTCCGTCCAAAAGACATATTGATAATATACCTTTCAGCTTATCCGGTACAGCCTAAAAATACGTATACGTCACAATTTGTCGCACGCCCGAAATCATGATGCGCATTTATCCAGCGCCAGCAGGGCCGCCGGGTCGAGCACCTGGATGCGCCCGCGTGACAGGGTCACGAAACCGCGGCGCTCGAACTCCTTCAACTGGCGGCTCACCACCTCGCGCGCGGTGCCCAGTTCCACCGCGAGCGCCTGATGGGTGGTGTCCAGCCCGCCGGTCGCGTCGCGGCGGTCGGCCAGGAAGCGGGCGAGGCGCAGGTCGACGCGGCCGAAGGCGACCTCCTCGATCAGCATCATCATGCCGGTCAGCCGGTTGCCGAAGGACGCGAAGACGAAATCGCGGAAGGCGGCGGAGCGCGCCACCAGATCGTGGAAGGGGCCGGCCGCCAGTGCCACCGCGTCGATGTCGGTCTCCGCCACCGCCTCGGCGCTGTAGGGCTTGTCGGTCAACAGGCAGGCGGTGGTGACGATGCAGGTCTCGCCGCGGCCGACGCGGTACAGCACGATCTCGCGCCCGGTCTCCGATGCCATCTGCACCCGCACCGCGCCGTCGAGAACCATCAGGAAGGTGTGACAACGGTCGCCGGCGCGGAACAGGACGGTCCCGCGCGGAACGTTCACCCGCCGCCCGGCGTTGCCGAGAAGGGTCGCCGAGTCCTCGTCCAGCTTCGCCAATGTCGGGAAAAGTGCCGGGATTTCCGCCAGCCGGCCGGTACGATCGAACGTCATGGAACCTGTCCTTCCGAGTAACCCCCATTATCCCCGGTCCTGCATCGACGGTCCATACTGCACTGCAACAGGGTCAGGAAGGCTACCCACTGCGCGCCCATTGCTCACCTCATGCACTGGATGGCCGATGCAACGGCTGGACTAACACTGCGTTTCAGCCAATCGGACGAACCGCCGAGCTTGCCCGCCGGACAGCATCAGCTGCCCGGAATGGAGGATCGGGCTAACGGACGGTCCTATGGCCGCGCTTCTGGTCGTTACGCGAGGAGGACCCTTTGGCCACCCAGGAACTTCAGGAACAACCCCGACGCAATACCCCTGAGTCTCGGCGGGGCTCCGGTTCCGCCTCCCCCGGCATCTCCTATGATCTGTCGGCCAGCGCCGCCAGTGCGGTGCGCCGGACAACCGGCCTGCTGCGCCGGCACAAGCTGCTGATCGGCACGGTGATCGTGCTCGGCACCGGGCTGGCGGCCGTGGTCGCCTTCCGGATGACGCCGCTCTACACCGCCGAAACCCTCATCATGGTCGAGCACCGCAAGAACACCGTCCTGAATTTCGAGGGCGTGGTGTCCGACATGACCCCCGACATCAGCGCGCTGCAGAGCGAGGTCGCGATCCTGAAGTCGCCGGCCTTCGCCGAGAAGGTGGTGGCGAAGCTGAAGCTGATGAACGATCCGGAGTTCAATTCGGCGCTGCGTCCGCCGCCGCCGGGATGGCTCGCCGCGCTGAATCCGCGCAACTGGATCCCCGACAGCTGGAAGAGCGGCGGCACCGTGCCGCTGTCGCCGGAGGAGGTCGAGCGCAACCAGATGACCTCGGTGGTCAATGCGGTGCTCGACAACACCTCGGTCCGGCCGCAGGGGCGTTCCTACGTCATCGCCGTCAGCTTCGACAGCGAGGACCCGCGCAAGGCGTCGCTGATCACCAACACCATGGCCGACCTCTATCTGGTCGACCAGCTGGACGAGAAGTTCAAGGCGTCCAAGCGCGCCACGCAGTGGCTGGAGGAACGGCTGGCCGACCTGCGCAAGGAGGCGCAGACGACCGGCGACGCGGTGGAGAAGTACCGCACCGAGCATGGCCTGACCACTTCGTCCAACAACGAGAGCACGGTTGTCGGCCAGCAGCTGAGCCAGCTCAACACCGACTATATCCTGGCCCGCACCAAGCGGCAGGAGGCGGAAACCAAGCTGCGCGACGTCACCGCGATGGCGAATTCGCCGCGCGGCGCCTCGGCGGTCGGCGATGTGCTGGGCTCCCCGCTGATCCAGGCCCTGCGTGAGCGCGAGGTCGATCTGCAGCGCCAGATCGCCGACGCCACCAACCGCTACGGCACCAAGCACCCGATGCTGCAGGCCCTGCAGAGCCAGCTGCGCGACCTGCAAGGCCAGATCAAGGCCGACGTCGGCAAGATCGTCTCCAACCTCAGCAACGAGGTCGAACTGGCGAAGGGCCGCGAGCAGGCGCTGAAGGCCAGCCTGGATCAGGCCGAGGTCAAGCAGAACCAGCAGCAGCAGGCGACCGTCGGCCTGCGCACGCTGGAACGCGATGCCAGCACCGCCCAGGCGATGTACGAATCCCTGCTGACCCGCTCGCAGCAGATCGCGGCGCAGACCGATATGCGTCAGCCCGATGCCCGCGTGGTGTCGGAGGCGGCGATCCCGCTCGACCCGTCGCAGCCCAACCGCAAGCTGATCCTGTTGCTGGCGCTGGTGGCGTCGGGCACGCTGGGCGTGCTGCTGGCCATGCTGCGCGAACGGGCCGACGGCGGTTTCCGCAGCCCGCACCAGTTCGAACTGGCGACCGGCGTGCGCAGCCTGGGCATCGTGCCGCGCATCCCGCGCTTCGGCGGCTCGCCGGCCGCCTATGTGGTCGACAAGCCGATCTCCGCCTTCGCGGAATCGATGCAGAACCTGCGGACCTCGCTGCTGCTCGCCAATCCGGACGGGCGGCACCGGGTGATCCTGTTCAGCTCGTCGGTTCCGGGCGAGGGCAAAAGCTCCGTCGCCGCGGCCTTCGCCCGCACCTGCGCCAATGCCGGCCAGCGGACGATCCTGGTCGATTGCGACCTGCGGCGGAAGAGCCTGCACGAGATGCTGGGCCTGTCCAACAACCGCGGCCTGTCGGAGGTTCTGGCCGGCACCGCGGCTCTGGAGGACGCGATCCAGGTCGATCCGCGCACCGGTCTGCACGTCATCGTCGCCGGCCATGGTCCGTCGCTGCCGCAGGATGCCCTGGGGTCGTCGGCCATGCACCAGCTGCTGTCGCGCCTGTCGGTCAACTATGACCGCATCGTGCTGGATTCGCCGCCGGTGCTGGCGGTGTCGGAAGGCAAGCTGCTGGCGGCGCTCGCCGACCAGACCGTCTTCATCGTCCGCTGGGGCATGACCAAGCGCGGCACCGCGATGGCCGGTCTGAAGGAGGTGATCGAAGCCGGCGGCGAGGTGGTGGGCGTCCTGTTCAGTCAGGTCGATACCCGCCGCCATGCCCAGTACGAGTTCCCGGACAGCGGCCGTTATCACGGCTACCGCCGCTACTACGCGAACTAAGGCCACCCTCTCCCGCCCCGAAATGGCGGGAGAGGAGTTTTTGCCCCACGCAACGTGACGTTTTGAACCACTGAAGAGCCCATGAATGTCGGCTGGACACCGCATCTTCCGGAACATCCGCGCCCTTGCCGCCGCCAAAATGGCGACGATGGCGAGCGGGCTGGTCACCGCGGCCTGGACCGCGCGCGTGCTGGGCCCGGACAGTTTCGGCGTGCTGGGCTTCGGCACCTCGCTGATGGCCTATGCGGCGCTGTTCGTGAACATGGGCCTGTCCACCTACGCCATCCGCGAGATCGCCCGCGATCGCGAGCAGGCGGCCGAATTGTCGGAGCATGTGCTGACCCTGCGCACCGTCCTGGCAGTGGTGGTGGGCGCCCTCTATGCCGCCTTCATCCTTTCCCTGGATAAGCCAATGGAGGTGAAGGCGGTTCTTCTGGTGCAGGCGGTCCAGCTGCTTGGGAACGCCCTGGTGCTCGACTTTGTTTATCAGGCGACCGAGAAGATGGGGGTGATCGCCACGCGCGAGATCGGCACCTCCATCGGCTCGATGCTTCTCGTCTTTCTGCTGGTGCGTGGGCCTGAGGACGCCATCACAGCAGCCGCCATCACCGGCGGATCGATCACCGTCAACGCGCTGGTGATGATCAGCCGGTTCCGCCGTGATTTCGGCACGCTGCGCCCGCGGGTCGACCTGAAGGTGTGGCGCGAGATCCTGACGGCGGCGACGCCGATGGCGGTCGGCGTCTTCGCCTGGGCGATCTTCACCCATCTGGACGTGGTGATGCTGGGCTTC
Organism: Azospirillum sp. TSO5; assembly: GCF_003116065.1. NCBI lineage: Bacteria > Pseudomonadati > Pseudomonadota > Alphaproteobacteria > Rhodospirillales > Azospirillaceae > Azospirillum > Azospirillum sp. TSO5. Next base: position 31,781 of record NZ_LGQY01000104.1, read on the forward strand.
CTGGCCCCGCACACCGAGGTCGGCTGGTACAGCGCGGCGGTGAAGATCCAGACCCTGGCCAATCTGGTCGGCAACATCGTGATGAACGCCTTCCTGCCGCAGTTGGCCGCTGCCTATGGCGAGCTGGGGCCGATGCGCGACCGGATGCGGGCCTATGCCTCCGTCATGCTGGCGGTCGGCGGGCTGGTCATCGCCGGTGGCCTCGCCCTGGCGCCGTCCATCCTGGGCACGCTGTTCGGCGATGCCTATGCCCCGGCGACGCTGGCCCTGCGGCTGCTGATGCTGGCCTCGGCGGTGGTCTACGCCAACATGATCCTGGGCAACCCGCTGCTCGTCTGGCATCGGCAGACCGGCTACATGATCGCCATGCTGTCGGGTGGCGCGCTGAACGCACTGCTGAACATCTGGTGGATCCCGCGCTACGGCATCGAGGGGGCTGCGATGGCGACCTTCACCGCGGAGCTGGCCGCCACGGTCGCCATCGCCTGGATCCACCGGCAGGCGGTCGGCGAGCTGTATGGCGGGATCGCCGCGAAGGCGCTGCTGTGTGCCGGGGCCGCCGTCGCCGCGGCACTGGCACTCGACCGGTTCGCCGCCCCGCTGTTCGACCGGATGCCGGCGCTGGTGGATTTCGTCATCGGCAGCGTTGCGATGGTCGCGGTCTATGCGGCCATGGCGGTGCTGACGGGACTGGTACAACTGAAGCGGTTGCGCCGTCTGACCAGCGCCACGGCCTGAGAGGGGCGGGTCGTGGCAGGGCGGGCGGATGCAACCCTCAATTTCGCAATGCCGGGCCGATCCATGCCGGCAGCTGAAGCAGATTGCGCCTATTGCACCACTTTCGAACGTCTCTGTTGGTGCCTCCAAGCATTCATTTGGCGTCGGCGAGGGTTAGTACTCTTAATACGTCGGTGATCGGCAATCATAGTCTTTTCATCCGACGGTAATTTCTGAAACACTTCGCGCTGCACAACGCCGGAAACGGAGTACTTCATCGTCACGGCGAAGTCACAACAATAAAACAATTTCGAATTTCGAGGTTTCTCCGTCTGCATCCTTGCCAACAGGGCAGGGCAGTCGGGGCGTCTCCAAACTCTCGGCAACCCGCCGCCGGTGGCGGGGCCTCAGCAAACGGCAGGAGCGACGATGCTTCCCAAGACTTTTTCCGATCGTAACGTCTGCGTCCTCGGGCTCGGCTATGTCGGCCTGACGCTGGCGGTGGCGATGGCGGACGCCGGCTTCCAGGTGCATGGGGTCGAGGTGCGGCAGGACGTGCTCGACAAGCTCGGCCAGGGCAACCCGCACTTCCACGAACCGGGCCTGACGGAGAAGCTGCGCCACGTCATCGGACGTGGCCGCTTCACCTTCAGCCGCAATCAGGCCGATTGCAGCAACGCCAGCGTCTTCATCATCACGGTCGGCACGCCGCTGAGCAAGGACGGCCGGGTCCGCACCGACATGATCGAGGCGGCGACCCGTCAGGTCGCCAGCTGCCTGCATGACGGCGACTTGGTCATCCTGCGCTCCACCGTGAAGCTGGGCACCACCCGCAACATCGTGGCGCCGATCCTGCGCGCCACCGGCAAGCAGTTCGACATCGCCTTCTGCCCGGAACGCACGCTGGAAGGGCAGGCGCTGCTGGAGCTGAACCAGCTGCCGCAGATCGTCGGGGCGGAGAGCATGGACGTCGCCACCCGCGCGGCGCAGATCTTCGGCTTCCTGACGCCGACCACCGTCAAGGTCTCCACCCTGGAGACGGCGGAGCTGATCAAGCTGGTCGACAACACCTACCGCGACGTCACCTTCGCGTTCTCCAACGAGATCGCCAAGCTGTGCAACGCCATGGAGATATCGGCGGTCGAGGTGGCGCGCGCCGGCAAGCTGGGCTATCCGCGCACCAACCTGCCGCTGCCCGGCCCGGTCGGCGGTCCCTGCCTGGAGAAGGACCCCCACATCCTGATCGAGGCGGCGCGCGAGGTCGGCGTCGAGATGGCGATCACCGCCGCCGGCCGGCTGGTCAACGAAAGCCAGCCGATCGAGGTCGCCGACTTCCTCGGCAAGCTCGCCAATTCGATGCAGGGCTTCCCGCAGGCGCCGACCATCAGCCTGATGGGGCTCGCCTTCAAGGGCCGGCCGGCGACCGACGACCTGCGCGGCACCATGGCCAAGCCGGTGCTGGAGGAACTGCGCCAGCGCTTCCCGACCGCCCGCCTGCGCGGCTTCGACGCGGTGGTGCGTCCGGACGACATCCGCTCCTTCGGGCTGGAGCCGGCGGCCAACATGGCCGAGGCGGTGTCCGGCGCCAATCTGGCGGTCATCCTGAACAACCACCCGGTCTTCACCTCCATGCCGCTGCCGGATCTGGCCCAGCGGATGGACCGGCCGGGCGTGATCTACGACTTCTGGAACAACTTCAACAGCCGCGATGTCGACCTGCCGGAAGGCACCGCCTACGTGGCTCTCGGCAGCCATGGTGCCGCCCGCTACGCGCATGTGGCCTGACGTCTTTCGGGCCAGAAGAGGAATTTGACCAACATGAAACACTATCTCGTCACCGGCGGCAGCGGCTTCATCGGCGCCGCCCTGGTCCACCGGCTGGTCCGTGACGGCCACCGCGTCCGCGTTCTGGACGACAACTCGCGCGGGCACACCGGGCGGCTGGCCGGCGTGCTGGACGATGTCGAGTTCGTCCAGGGCGATATCCGCGACGCGGCTGCCGTGCGCGATGCGGTGCGCGGCGTCGACGGCGTGCTGCATCTGGCCGCCGTCAACGGCACCAAGCATTTCTACGAGAAGCCGGAGGTGGTTCTGGACGTCGGTGTGCGCGGCATGCTGAACGTGCTGGACGCCTGCCGCGCCGACGGCGTGAGCGACCTCGTCGTCGCCTCCTCCTCGGAGGCCTACCAGACCCCGCCGATGGTGCCGACGCCGGAGGAAGTGCCGCTGGTGGTGCCGGACGTTCTGAACGCCCGCTACAGCTACGGCGGCTCCAAGCTGATTTCGGAACTGCTGGCGATCAACTGGGGCCGCAGCGGCTTCGACCGCGTGGCGATCTTCCGCCCGCACAATGTCTACGGCCCCGACATGGGCTGGGAGCATGTGGTGCCGGAATTCTCCCGCCGCGCGGTGGAGGCCATCGCCGGCCACCCGAGCGGGGCGGTGCCCTTCAAGATCCAGGGTGATGGCCGCCAGACCCGCGCCTTCGTCCACATCGACGACGCCATCGACGGCATCGTCACGGTGATCGACAAGGGCGAGCATCTCGGCATCTACCACATCGGCAACCCGGAGGAGGTCACCATCGCCGACCTCGCCCGCCAGACGGTCGCCTGCCTCGGCCGCGAGGCCCAGGTGATGCCGGGTCCTGCCGCCCCCGGCGGTACCGACCGCCGCAGCCCCGACATCGCCAAGCTGACCGCGCTCGGCTTCACCCCGCGCATCCCGCTCTCCGCCGGCCTGCCCGGCGTGGTCGAGTGGTATGCCGAGCGGGCGCGTGCCGATCTGGGGCGCATGGGGCAGGCGGCGGAGTAGGGGGCGTTCTCTGCCCCCTCCCTAACCCTCCCCCGCTCTCGGCCGGCCGAAGGCCGGTCCGATCGCGGGAGAGGGGACTGCCGCTGTCTTTTGAAAGGACTGCAGCAAGCGTTCTACCCCCTCTCCCGCGAAGCGGGGGAGGGATGGGGAGGGGGCAGAGAGCTTCCACCCCCAAGACACCTCTTCATCAGGAGACGGCCCGCATGGACCGCAACAGCCGTATCTTCGTCGCCGGACACCGGGGACTCGTCGGATCCGCCGTTCTGCGGCGGCTGACGGAGGCCGGGCACACCGACCTCGTGATCCGCGACCGGTCGCAGCTCGACCTGACCGATCAGGCGGCGGTGCGCGCCTTCTTCGACCGCGAGGGGATCGAGCATGTGATCCTGGCCGCGGCGAAGGTGGGCGGCATCCTCGCCAACGACCGCTTCGGCGGCGACTTCATCCGCGACAACCTGCTGATCCAGAACAACGTCATCGACGCCGCTTGGCGCGCCGGCGTGAAAAAGCTGCTGTTCCTCGGCTCCTCCTGCCTCTACCCGAAGCATGCGGAACAGCCGATCAAGGAGGAGGCGCTGCTGTCCGGCCCGATGGAGCCGAGCAACAAGCCCTACGCCGTCGCCAAGATCGCCGGCATCACCATGTGCCAGGCCTACCGGCGCCAGTACGGCTTCAACGCCATCTGCGCCATGCCGTCCAACCTGTACGGCCCCGGCGACCATTTCGATCCGGAGACCTCGCACGCGTTGCCGGGCATGATCCGCCGCTTCCACGATGCCAAGCTGGCGGGCGATCCGACCGTCACCCTGTGGGGCACCGGCAAGCCGAGGCGCGAGTTCCTCTATGTCGACGACATGGCGGACGCCTGCCTGCATCTGATGGATCACTACGACAGCGAGGAGATCATCAATGTCGGCCCCGGCGACGACATCGCCATCGCCGACCTCGCCGCCATGATCCGCGACACCGTCGGCTACACCGGTACGCTGACCCACGATCTGAGCAAGCCCGACGGCCATCCGCGCAAGCTGATGGACGTGTCGCGCCTGTTCGCCACCGGCTGGCGCCCGAAGGTGTCGCTGGAGGAGGGGCTGCGCCGCACCTACGACTGGTTCCTGGAGAACGCGGCGCCCGAACGCCTCCAGACCTCCAAGCAGGCAGCGGAGTAAAGCCCGATGCCGGACGATTCCATCCATCTGCGGCCGCCGGTCTTCGACCGGCCGGCGTCCAAGGCATCACCGGGCCAGCAGTCCCTGGCGGACGTGCCCGTGCCGGAAGAGCTGCTGCTCGTGGCGCAGAGCTATTGGCCGGAACCGGCCGGCAGTGCGCCGATGATGACCGACCTCGCCACCGCCTTCGCGGCGGCCGGGGCCGAAACGACCGTGCTGACCGCGCGTCCCAACTATCCCGGCAACAAGGTCTATGACGGCTATGCCGACGGGTCGCAGGACAGCAAGACGGTGGACGGGGTGCTGGTCGAGCGGCTGCACACCATCCCGCCGGCCGGCGGCGGCATGAAGGCCCGGCTGATCCACGAAGGCGTGCTGCATGCCGGCTTCGCCGCCGCCCGTGCCCGCGGCCGGGTCGGGCGGCACAGCGCCGTGCTGTCACTCTGCCCGTCGATCCTGTCGGTGGGCATCGCCGACCGCTTCAAGGCGCCGGGCGGGCGCCACGTCGCCATCGTCCACGACATCCAGTCCGGCCTTGCCGGCGCGCTGGGCATGGGCGGCAAGGCGGCGGTCAAGGCGATCCGCGCCATGGAGCGCCGGGCGCTGAACCGCGCCGACGCCATCGTCGTGCTGTCGGAACCGATGCGCGGCGTGCTGGAGGAGCTGGGCGTCACCCGGCCGATCCATGTGATCCCGCCCCATGTCGATGCCGACGCGGTCTATCCGCTGCCGCGCCCCGACCAGCCGCCTACGGCGCTGTACAGCGGCGCCTTCGCCCGCAAGCAGGGGCTGGAGCAGGTGCTGGACATGGCCGGTCATCTGGCGGAGCTGATGCCGCGGGCCCGCATCAAGCTGCGCGGACAGGGCGGCCTGGAGGAGGAGCTGAAGTCGCGCGCCCGCGCCATGGGCCTCAGCAACGTGATCTTCCAGCCGCTGGCACCGAAGGACCAGCTGAACGAGGCGATGGCGGAGGGCGACGTCCATCTCGTGCCCCAGCGGCCCGAAGGGGCGGCCTTCGCCATGCCCGGCAAGGCGGTGACCATCCTCGCCGCCGGCCGGCCCTTCGTCAGCACCTGCCTGCCCGGATCGGCGCTCGCCACGCTGGAGGCGCAGGTCGGCGCCTTCCTGTGCACCCCGCCGGAAGAACCGCGCGCGATGGCCGAGGCGGTGGCGGCCCTGCTGTCCGACCCCGCCCGCGCCACCGCCATGGGACGCCGCGGCCGTGCCTGGGTGGAGGCGAACGCCACCCGCGCCGTGGCGCTCGACCGTTACGCCCGCCTTCTGTTGGGAGAGGCAGCATGAAGAAGCCCGCGCTGGTCTTCAGCTGGGAGATGTTCGGCCCCTACCACATGGACCGGCTGGAGGCGGTTGGCCGCCGGCTGGGTCATGTCTATGACGTGATTGGGCTGGAGGTTGGGTCGAAATCGCACACCTACGCCTGGGATTCCACCGGATCGGGTCAGAATTTCCGCAAGATCACCCTGTTTCCCGGCCAGTCGAAGGCCGACCTGTCGACGGCCACGGTGTACCGTGCCCTGCTGCGCGAGTGCCGGCGCGTCGACGCCCGTTATGTCTTCCTGTGCCATTACGAGGATCCGGACGTCTTCGCGCTCGCCCTGACCATGCGGCTGATGGGGCGCAAGGTCATCAACATGAACGCCTCCAAATACGACGACAAGCCGCGCATCCTGTGGCGGGAGATGGTCAAGAGCGTCTTCTACTCCCCCTATCAGGCGGGGATCGGCGGAAGTCACCGCACGGTGGATTACTTCCGCCTGTTGGGACTCCCGAAGGATCGGCTCTATATCGGGTATGACACGCTGTCGCTGGACCGCATTCGACGACTGTCCGGGATGGAGCCGGCCCCTGGGGGAGTACCCTTCGCCGACCGTCACTTCACCATCATCGCGCGCTTCGTCCCGAAGAAGAACTTGTTCCGGGCGGTCGAAGCCTACGACATTTACCGGAAGTTGGCCGGTCCGGCCGCCCGTCCGCTCCACCTCTGCGGCTCCGGTCCGCTGGAGGCGGAATTGCGGGCCGAGGTGACGCGGCGCGGGCTGGACGGGGCGATCATCTTCCGCGGCTTCCTGCAGGAGAAGGGGATCGCCGAGACGCTGGGATCGACGCTCTGCCTGCTTCTGCCGTCGCTGGAGGAGCAGTTCGGTCTGGTGGTGAACGAGGCTTTGGCCATGGGTGTGCCGACCATCCTGTCCGACCAGTGCGGCGCGCGCGACGTGCTGATCCGCAGCGGGCTGAACGGCCACATCGTGGAGCCGGACAACCCGGAGGGGCTGGCGCGCTACATGCTGTCGGTCGCGGCGGACGAGGACGAGTGGCGCCGGCTGAGCCTGAACGGCCGGCCCTTCCAGGCGTTGGCCGACGCCAGCTTCTTCGCCCAGTCGGTGGAGAAGGCAGTGGTGGCGCTGGGCGGCCCCAGGGCGGAGCGCAGCGCGGACACGGACTATGTGTCCGACTATTCCGCCGATCCGGAGGGTGGCCAGCATGGCCGGTCGACCGGAGCGGCATTGACCGGGAGTTGACGATGGAACGGAACGCGCGCACCCATGTGGTCGTCTCCGGGCGCCTGCCGCCTCCGGTGGACGGGATGAGCCGGGTGACGGCCCTGGTGCTGGAGCGTCTGCAGGACCGCATGCGGGGGCGCGGCCGCGTGGAGGTCGCCGACCTGTCGCCCGGTTGGAACGGCGGCGGCGTCGCCTACCATCTGCGCAAGATGACGCGGGTGTTCGGCGCCATGGGCCGGCTCGCCGCCGGGCTGCGCAAGCCGGACCGCCGCTTCTACATGCCGGTGGATTCCGGCTGGGGCACGCTCTACACCGCCGCGCTCGCCGGGACCGCGCGGCTGTTCGGCTACGAGCAGGTGCTGCACCATCACTCCTTCGCCACCATCAGCAAACCGACCTGGCGGATGCGGCTGCTGACCCGGGTGGCCGGCGCCGGCTGCACCCATGTGCTGCTGTGCCCGGCGATGCAGATGCGCTTCCAGTCGGTCTATCCGGCGGCGCGCACCTGCATGACCATGTCGAACGCCATCTTCTCCATGCCCGGCGCGGCCCCGCGTCCGCGGCGTGACGGTCCCCTGCGCATCGGCCACCTGTCGAACCTGTGCGGCGAGAAGGGGCTGGACACGCTGTTCGCCCTGCTGCGCGCCCTGCAGTTGGATGGGGTGGACGCCAAGCTGGTGCTGGCCGGACCGGGGCTGAAGCCGAGGGACAATGCGATGGTCGCCGCCGGGCTGATGGCCTTCGACGGGGCGGTGGAGTATCACGGCCCGGTCCATGGCGAGGCCAAGGAGGCCTTCTACCGCGACATCGACGTCTTCGTCTTCCCTACCCAGTACCGCAACGAAGCGCAGCCGCTGGTGCTGTTCGAAGCGATGGCCGCCGGCGTGCCGGTGCTGGCCTATGAGCGCGGCTGCATCGGCTCCGACATTCCGGCCGACGGGCTGGTGCCCCAGAACACCGACTTCGTGAAGGCGGCGCTGCCGATCCTGGCGGCCTGGGCCGACGACCGCGAGGCGCTCGCCGCCGCCTCGGCCCAGACGCTGACCCGCGCGAGGGTCGCCTACGAGACCAGCCGCACCGGCCTGGACCTGCTGCTCGACCGCATCGCCGGTCCGCATCCGGCAGCAGCAGCGGCGGCCGTGCCGGCCAAGCGGCGCGTGGCGGGGTAGGGGAGGGAAGCAGGGGGGAGCTACGCCCCGCCCCCCAGCGGCAGAGCCGTCTCGAACTTGATTTCCTTCAGGGCGAAGTTGGAGCGGATGCGGACCTGGAAGGGCAGCTGGAAGACGAACTCCTCCAGGAAGCGGTTGTAATCGGCGATGGCCCGCACCGCGACCCGCAGCAGATAATCCGCATCCCCCGACACCGCATAGCATTCCAGCACTTCCGGCCGCTTGCGCACCGCGTCGATGAAGAGGGCGGCGGTCTCGGCCGAGTGGTGGTCCAGCGTCACATGGGCGAAGACGCACTCGCCGACCGATGCCGCCTTGGGATCGACCAGCGCCGTGTAGCGGCGGATCACGCCGGTCTCCTCCAGCGACTTCAGACGGCGCCAGCAGGAGGACGGCGAGGTCCCGACCCGGTCGGCCAGCTCCTGCACGGTCAGGCGCGAATCCTCCTGCAAAGCGACCAGGATTTTGACGTCGATTTCCGATAGCGCGGCGGGCAACGGCAAACTTCTCCGGGATGATAGGAACAGGCGAAAAATCCTGCCAAAATCATAGGTGTACCCGCCTCACTTTGAAAGCTATTTCCACGGACTGTCCGGCATACTGATCGCACAATAAACCAAGGGAGAGACGATCATGGCCGACATGTGGGAAAACCCGATGAAGACCGATGGATTCGAGTTCATTGAATTCACCGCGCCGGACACGGTGGCGCTGGGCCGCCTGTTCGAGCAGCTGGGCTTCACCGCCATCGCCCGCCACCGGTCGAAGGACGTCACGCTCTACCGCCAGGGCGACGTGAACTTCATCGTCAATGCCGAGCCGTCGGGATTCCCGCGCAACTTCGCCGCCCAGCATGGCCCGTCGATCTGCGCCATCGCCTTCCGCGTCGCCGACGCCGCTTTCGCCTACCGCCGGGCCGTCGATCTCGGCGCCTGGGGGATCGAGAACCGCGTCGGCGCGATGGAGCTGAACATCCCCGCCATCAAGGGCATCGGCGATTCGCTGATCTACCTCGTCGACCGCTATGGCGAGCGCGGCAGCATCTATGAGGTTGATTTCGTGCCGCTGCCGGGGGTTGACCAGCATCCGAAGGGCGCCGGCCTGACCTACATCGACCACCTGACCCACAACGTCCACACCGGGCGCATGGAGGAGTGGGCCGACTTCTACACCCGCCTGTTCGGCTTCCGCGAGATTCGTTACTTCGACATCGAGGGCAAGCTGACCGGCCTGCGGTCGAAGGCGATGACCAGCCCCTGCGGCAAGATCCGCATCCCGATCAACGAGTCCGCCGACAACAAGTCGCAGATCGTCGAATATCTGCGCGACTACAAGGGCGAGGGCATCCAGCATGTGGCGCTCGGCACCGACGACATCGTCCACACGGTGGAGACGATGCGCGGCATGGGCACCCCGTTCCAGGACACGCCCGACACCTATTACGAGCGTGTCGACAGCCGCGTGCCCGGCCACAACCAGGACTTGAAGCGCCTGCAGGCGAACCGCATCCTGCTCGACGGCGCCCCGACCGAGGGCCAGGGCCTGCTGCTGCAGATCTTCACCCAGAACGTCATCGGCCCGATCTTCTTCGAGATCATCCAGCGCATCGGGAACGAGGGCTTCGGCGAAGGCAACTTCAAGGCGCTGTTCGAATCCATCGAACTCGACCAGATCCGCCGCGGCGTCTTGAGCGAGAACGCCGCCTGATCCTCAGGCGCTTTTGCAGGCAGGTTCCGAACGCCGTCCGGTCGCAAGGCCGGGCGGCATTCGCATGTCAGGATAGCCCGCTCAATATCTTTCCATAATTCTGCTTATGTGTTTATTGTGCGCTGCAATATGGCACCGCCCCCTTCACGCCGCGCCCTTCATTCCGGATGGGTGTGGGCGTCGAAGCGTTCGCGGTCGCTCTTGTCGCTCATGAAGATGGCGAAGGGCCGCAGGGCGTCGGCGTGGTTCAGGGTGATGGCGATCAGCACTGCCATCGGCGCCGCCAGCAGCGCGCCGGCGGCTCCCCACAGCCAGCTCCACAGCAGAAGCGCGATCGTCACCACCAAGGGCGAGATGGCCAGCTGCTTGCCTTGCATGTGCGGAGCCACGAAGTTGCCCATCACCTGCTCGATCACCAGCAGGCCGGCGGCGACGGCCATCGCGGTGCCGGCATCCTGCGTCGCCACGACCAGCAGCACGGGCAGCGCGCCGGCCACCACCGACCCCACCACCGGCACATAGTTTAGCAGGAAGGCCAGGAAGCCCCACAGCAAAACCAGATCGACGCCGAACAGCGACAGCCAGCCGATATAGAGCGCGCCGGTGATCAGCCCCAGCACGCTGCTGACCACCAGATAGCGGCGGAACTGCTGGGCGATGGCGGCCACCGCCTCCACCGCCATGCGGCAGCGCTCGCGGCCCAGGGTGATGACGATTTTCTCCCGCCAGACCGGCGCCTCCAACTGCATCAGCAGCGACAGGAAGACGGTCAGCACCAAGGTCGAGATCGTCTGTCCGGCGGAGGACAGGGCGGTCTTGGCGAATCCGGTGATCGGATCGACCGGCACCTCGCCGCCCTGCCCCGCCGGCTGTACCGCCGCTTGCCCGGCCCCCTGCCCGGCCCCTTGGCCGCCTTGCGCCGTCGGGTCGGCCTTGGCGCCCTGGAACCAGTGGTTCGCCTTGGCCCACAGCTTGCCCAGCGCTTCGGCATATTGCGGGAAATCCTCCGCCACCCGCTGCGTCACCAGGGCCATGCTGCCGAAGAAGGCGGCGAGGATGACCAGGATCAGCAGCATCGACGCGGTCAGCCCCAGCCAGGACAGGCGGCGCGGCACCCGCCCGCGCACCCAGCGGCCGACCGGCGCCACCGCGATCGCGACGAAGAAGGCGGACACCAGCGGGATCAGGATGGACGCCGCCGCCTGCAGCACCCACAGCGATGCCGCCGCGGTCAGCACGCCCAGCAGCCAGAGGGCGAGATTGACGCGGTCGATGCGCGCCCCGCCCCGTCCTCCTCCCGGTTCCCGGCCGTCATCCCAGCGCCCGCCATCCGTTCCGCCGTCCACGCCTGCCGCCTCCACCGCTTCGCTCCGCATCGTCGGGATGCTCGTTCTAGACGCGCCATGGGGGCATTCGGTTCCATTCACTCCATGGACGTTCCTGCCGCGGACAACCCGGAAAAGCCAAGTCAAAGAATCAAAAAAGATCGGCAATTGAGCTTATTTCGCAACAGCTCCATCGAACAGAAACGGCCGAGCTCAAGTTGAGTGGGAAAAATCTGCCGGTCTGTTAGCTGCGCCTTCGCAGCATCATCAAAGTTCCATTTTTGACTGATTCATGGCCAAGGGGCGATATCCCTTTTTTGTCTCAATCCTGCCACGGAAAATCCCCTCATTCATAATTTCCTAACCATAAGTGTTAGTACCCGATTAAGGCTAACGAACGAGCCTGCGGAACAAGGCGATACCCATAAAGCGGAGTTCCAAAATGGCTACCACCAACACCGACGGCACGATCCAGGTCACCTTCGCGGTCAATGCCTGGGGCACGCCCGCCGATGGAAAATGGCCGCATTTTCAACTGCTTCTGGATGGCACCAGCATCGGTGAGGCCACCGTCTCCTCCGCCACCCAGTCGCGTTACGTCTTCACCGCCAACGTGCCGGCCGACAAGGCGCACGCGCTGCAGCTGGTCTATGACAACGACGACACGGTTAACGGCGTGGACCGCAACCTGTTCGTCAAGTCGTTCGAGGTGAACGACAGCACCATCCTGTCGATCGATCCGTCGGTCAAATACGACACCGGCAAAATCGACGGCCTGAACGTCATCGGCGGACAGACGGAGATGTACTGGCCGGGCGCGCTGAACGTGCCGCTGCCCGCCACGCTGTTCTCGTCCGCCGCCACCTCCCCGGATGCGGAGACCGCCGCCAGCATGACCACGACCATCAAGGTCAAGGCCTATGGCATCAGTGCCGGCGGGCAGGCCCCGCACTTCAAGCTGCTGGTGGACGATCAGGTGGTGGGCGACGCCTGGGTCAGCGCGACCTCGGCCGCCGACTACACCTTTACCGCCAAGGTGGACCCGAACGAGGCCCACAAGATCCAGGTCTGGTACGACAACGACGCCACCGTGAACGGCATCGACCGCAACCTGTTCGTCAAGTCGATCAACATCGACGGCCAGACCATCGCCTCGACCTCCAGCATGGCGTCCTACGACAAGGGCCCGGTGGACGGCAAATATGTCGTCGGCGGCCAGGAGGCCCTCTATTGGGGCGGCGCCCTAACCTTCGGCGTGCCGGAGGAGTATTTCGGCGGCGCCTATGTTCCGCCGCCCCCGCCGCCGCCGAGCAAGGCGGTGGACATCGTCGTCAACGCCTACGGCACTTCGGCCGGCGGACAGGCGGCGCATTTCAAGCTGCTGGTCGACGGGCAGGTGATCGGCGACGCCAAGGCCGCTGCCACCACCGCCGCCTACAAATTCACCGCCAACATCGACCCGACCAAGGCCCACACCGTCCAGGTCTGGTACGACAACGACGCCACCGTGAACGGCGTCGACCGCAACCTGTTCGTCAAGTCGGTCGCCATCAACGGCCACACTGTCGCCGCCACCGACAGCATCGTCACCTATGACAAGGGCGTGGTCGACGGCAAGGACGTGGTCAAGGGCCAGGAAGGGCTCTATTGGGGCGGCGCCCTCAACGTCAAGGCCGGCGCCGATCTGTTCGGCGACGCCCCGATCAACCAGACGCCCGTGCCGACCGCTCCGACCAAGCCGGCCTTCTATGTCGCCGCCAACGGCAAGGATAGCTGGTCCGGCAAGCTGGCGGCCCCGAACGCCGACGGCACCGACGGTCCCTTCGCCAGCCTGGAGAAGGCGCAGGCCGCCATGCGGTCCAACTCGACCATCGACACCACCTATGTCCGCGAGGGCACCTATCACCTGACCAAGACGCTGGAGCTGACCTCGCTCGACAACGGCCACAGCTTCCAGAACTATCCCGGCGAGAAGCCGGTGCTGAGCGGCGGCGAGGTGGTGAAGAGCTTCACCAGCGAGGGCAACGGCCTCTATTCGGCCAAGCTCGCCAGCGCCAGCAACCTCGACCTGATCGTCGGCGACGTCCGCCAGCATCTGGCGGAGAAGTACGCCTATGACGCCGCCGACGTCACCAGCGGCTGGCATTTCGCCGATGCGGCCTCGGGGGGGCCGAGCGGCTGGTATATCCGCTCCCACGGCACCGAGGTGACCAGCGCCGACATCCAGCCGAACACGCTGATCCAGGTGATGGACGCCGAACGGCTGGGCGACACGCTGACCAGCATCGCCAGCTTCAACGCCTCCACCCGCACCATCATGCTGAAGAACGGCGCCTCCCTGCCCTTCGCGGAAGGCACCACCTACAAGCTGCTGAACAACGCCTCCTACGTCGATCAGGCGGGCGAGTTCGCGTGGCGGTCGACCGACGGCAAGCTGCTCTACAAGGCGGCCAGTTCCGGCTTCGTCTCCAGCGGGGTGGAGGTGCCGCGGCTGGGCACGCTGGTCAAGCTGAACGGCGCCAGCGACGTCACCATCGACGGGCTGACCTTCAAGAACACCACCACCGGCGGCGACGCCCTGCTGCTGACCAATGCCGACGGCAACCACATCAGCGACAACAGCTTCCTCAACGTCGGCTCGGCGATCAAGCTGACCGCCGGATCGTCCAACAACCAGATCGCCCACAACACGCTGAACCACATGGCCGAGAACGGCATCGAGATGGATGGCCGCAGCAACGGCAACAGCATCTATGCCAACACGATCAGCAACATCGGCGAAGTGCGCAAGGCGGTGGCCGGCATCATCGGCACCGGGGTGGACAACAACCTGATCTCCAACAACGACATCGACCACAGCGCGCGCTACGGCATCTCGTTCAAGGATTACGGCGGCACCACCAACACGGTGAACCACAACAACATCATCCAGTACAACCACATCTCCTACACCGGGCTGGAGACCGCCGACGACGGCGCCATCGAAATCCTGGGCCGGTCCAGCGCCAACACCGGCATGGTCATCCAGGGCAACTGGATCGAGCACGCCAACGGTCTGGCCACCAGCGCGCAGGATACCTGGATGTACGGCCAGAAGGGCTTCGGCATCTATCTGGACGACATGGCCGGCGGCATCACCGTCAAGGACAACTTCATCAAGGATGCCGACTGGGCCTCGGTGCAGATCCATGGCGGCGACAACAACGTGGTGACCAACAACTTCGCCGTCATCGCCAACAACAAGGAAGACTTCATCCGCATCGAATGGCAGCCGGTGCATGGCACCGCCGGTGACCCGCACAACAACACGATCACCAAGAACGTGGTCATGGGCACCCTGCCGCTCGACGACTACACCGAGCTGCTGAGCGCCAACGACTTCGTCATCGACAACAACCTCGTCTACAACGTGCCGAAATACGGCGATCACGACGTGGTCGGCAAGCCGATGTTCACCAACGCCTATTGGGGCGACTATTCGCTGCAGGCGTCCTCGCCGGCCTTCGCCATGGGCATCCACGACCTCGCCTGGGCGAAGATGGGCGCCGAGGGCGTCGCCCATGTCGGGCTGGAGCATTTCTGGGACGCCGTCTGACCAAGGCCCGGATGCGGCGCATCGGAGGTACGCCTTCGACGCGCCGGACCCGTGGCATGGGCGGGGCCTGTTTCGCTCCACGGGCGGAGCCTGTTTCGCTCGATGATCGGGCGGCGCGGGCTCCGCCCAACTGCGTTTGTGGGACTCCGCTTCGAACCTTCCGCTGCTTGGCTCCCGCACTGCAGCGCACCATATGCAGGCCGCGCCCCGGCGACGGACCGGGGCGCCTCTTCCTTTCAGACCAGATGGACCGAGACCGTTTTCCGATGACGCAAGCGACGTGGACCGCGGGAACTTTGGCGAAAATCCTGGGAAGCGGCCTTCTGCTGTGGACCGCCTGCATGGCGCCGCCCACGGCGTCGACTGCCTGGGCGTTGGAGGAGCTGAAGCCGAAATTCGGCCCGGACGCGGTGCCGATCACCCGCGCCAGCGACTATGTCCGCACCGCCGCAGCGCCGGATTATTGGGCGCTCATCCCCTATTACGTGCCGCAGATGACCGGCGCCTCCTGCTCGCTGGCCAGCGTGACGATGATGCTGAACGCTCTGCGCGGCCTGCCCGCCCTGGCGTCGGAGCGGCTGGTGACGGGCAAGCAGCTGCTCGACCGGCTGGACGACGACCATTGGCGCGCCGCCACCGCCGAGGATGGCGAAGGCGTCTCGTTCGGCGAGCTGATCGACTATGTCCACCGCAGCCTCGCCGCCTACAACATCGATGCCGAGGTGGAGGTTTGGCGCCCGCGCGACGCCTCTCCCGCCACGCTGGCGGAACTGCGCCGCATCCTGGCCGGGAACGAGCGCAGCGCCGACGACATCATCCTGCTGGCCTTCGACCAGGGCACGCTGACCGGCGACGTCGGCGTCGGCCACGTCGCGCCGCTGGGCGCCTATGACGCCGCGACGAAGCGCGTGCTGGTGATGGACCCCGACCGCAACTGGTACGTGCCCTATTGGACCAGCGACGCCCGGCTGCTGGACGCCATGCTGAAGCCGGACCGTGCCGACCCCGAGGGCAGCGGCCTGATCCGCATCCGCAGCCGCCGGGTGTCCGGCTGACCTCCGTTTATTTCACCTCCTGGCTGGTCAGGTCGGAGGGGTTCTGCGACCGCGTCGGCTCGCTCGGCTGATCGGGCTCGCTTGCCCACTGGTTGGGACGCGGCACCGGGTTGCCGTTCAGGTCGGGCGGCGCGCTGCGCACGGCGGCGAGCGCCTGCTGCAATTCGCTGCTGCCGGTCGCGGCGGAACTGGACGCATTGGGCGGCCTCGTGCCCTGCGGCGTGGGGTGGGGATCCTGGCTCTTCTGAACCCCGGCATCGCGCGCGAGGGCATCGCCGGCCGACTCCTTCGAGCCTGAGTCCACCGGGGCCGCCCCGTCTTGTCCGGATTGAGGTTGTTGCTGATCCGCCTGCTGCGCGGCGGCACCGAGCAGCGGCAGGCCGGACAAGAGCCCCGACAGGAGCAGGGCGGCGGCGATCTTGCGCATGGCGCATCCTTCCTTTGGGCGACCGTCGGGGGAATCGGTCGGAGCACGGCGTGCGGCGGCACGAATCGGCCATTGGCGCGTTGTACCGGGGACGGAGTCCGGCTTCGGCCGTCCGGTCCCAGCCCATCAGGAACACCGACAATGCCCAGCGAGTTCCCGTCTTCCCCCACCTCCATCTCCAACCCCACGGCGCCGGCCTCGCCGTCCGACCGTGCCGAACGGCGCAGCGTCGGCGTGGTGGTGGAGCGACGGCGCGTCGACAATCCCTGGATCGAGGCGCGCTGGCAGCCGGTGATGCTGGTCCCGGCCGACCCCACCCTGCCGGACTGGAGTGTGCTGGCCGAGGGGCCGGACTGGACGCGCCATTACGCCGGCACTGCCGAGATCGCCCTGTTCCCGACCGAGGCCGAGAACTACAAGCACAACCTCGACGGCGGCAATCCCAGCGCCTACGTCATCCTGCGGCCGGGCGGGCCGGCGCCGGGGATCCGGCTGCTGGCCGTCACCGCCGACCCCGGCGAGATCGATGCCCATGCCGAAGCCGGCGACGACGTGATCGAGGCGCTGCCGTTGCCGATCCCGCTGGTGCTGTGGATGGACGGCTTCGTCGCCCGCCACTATGTCGAGCGCCCCTTCCACAAGCGCAAGCGCGACCGCGCCGATCCGGAAGCCCTGGCGCTCCGCCGCCGCACCGGGGGTCCGCAGCATGGCTGAGCGGGTGGAGGAGGAAAGTGGGTTCCTCGGTCGCTGGTCGCGGCTGAAGCGCGAGGCGCGGACGGAGGAGCCGGCGGTCGAGCCGGCGGTGCCGGAGGCGCCCGCCATGCTGCCGGCGGAAGCGGCCGAGGCCGAGATCGTCGAGGAAGAGGCGCCGGAGCTGCCCTCGCTGGAAAGCCTGGATTCCGGCAGCGACTACACCGGCTTCCTCCGCCCCGACGTGCCGGCGGAGTTGCGCCGCCAGGCGTTGCGGAAGGCATGGGCGAGCGATCCGGTCATCGCCGGCTTCCGCGGTTTTGCGGAGTATGACTGGGATTACAACGCGCCCGGCTATGGCGCCCTGCTGCCCACCGACGACATCGCCCGCCTGCTGGACGCCGTGCTGCCCGACGAGAAGCGGGAGGAGGAGGAGGTGGGTGAGGAGGAGGAGGTGGTGGTGGAGGCTCAGCAGTCCGTGGAAGCGGGGGATTTGCCGACATTGCCCCCTCCCCAACCCTCCCCCGCCGTTGGCGGGAGAGGGAGTGAGGTGCAGGGCGGCGGCAGTCCCCTCTCCCGCGAAGCGGGGGAGGGTTAGGGAGGGGGCAAAAGAGCGTCCCCTCAAATACACCGCCCGCCATCCACCTCCAGGCACACGCCGGTCAGGAAGTTCCCCTCGTCGGAGCACAGGTAGAGCGCCGCGTTGGCGATGTCGGACGGCGTCGACAGGCGGCCCAGCGGGATGCTGCTGCGGAACTGTTCGCGGCGTTCCGGCGTGTCCTGGCCCATGAAGCGGTGGAGCATGCCGGTCTCGCCGGCCACGGGCGCGATGGCGCAGACGCGGACATTGTCCGCCGCCAGTTCCGCCGCCATCGACTTGGTCAGGGTGATGACCGCGCCCTTGGAGCCGTTGTACCAGGTCAGGTTCGGCCGCGGCCGCAGCCCGGCGGTGGAGGCGATGTTCAGGATCACGCCGCCGCCCTGGTTGCGGAACACCGGCACGGCGTGGATGGCGCTGTGATAGATCGACTTCACGTTGACGGCATAGATGCGGTCGAAGGTGGCCTCGTCCACGTCCAGCATCGAGCCATAGCGGTGGGTGTAGCCGGCATTGTTGACCAGGATGTCGAGCCGGCCGAACTCGCCGAGCGCCGCCGAGACGATGGCCTCGTAATCCTCCCCCACCGCGACGTCGGCGCGGACGGCGAGCGCCGTCTCGCCCAGGCTGTCGGCGACGCGGCCGGCGGCCGCCTCGTCCAGATCGGCGACGATGACGCGAGCCCCTTCGGCGGCGAAGCGGCGGGCGATGCCCTCGCCGAAGCCCGATCCCCCGCCGGTGACGACGGCGACCTTGTCAGACAAACGCATGAGCGGTTCCTCCCCGGCAATTCGCGGTCCGAGATGCGCGCGGCCGTTCGGCGCGCGGACTCCGTTCAACAGGGAACCGGCGCCATCGGCCGCATCGTGGACGCGGCGAAGAACGCATGATAGCGCGAAGCCGCCCGGTGGGGCAGTCGCCATCATCCGCTACATCGAATTGGGGAGATATAGGAGAAAATGGCGCGAGTGACGGGACTTGAACCCGCGGCCTCCGGCGTGACAGGCCGGCGCTCTAACCAACTGAGCTACACCCGCGCGATGGCT
Source organism: Azospirillum sp. TSO5 (assembly GCF_003116065.1). NCBI lineage: Bacteria > Pseudomonadati > Pseudomonadota > Alphaproteobacteria > Rhodospirillales > Azospirillaceae > Azospirillum > Azospirillum sp. TSO5. The sequence continues at coordinate 50,615 of NZ_LGQY01000104.1, forward strand.
CCCGGTGCTGGACTCGAACCAGCGACAAGCGGATTAACAGTCCGCTGCTCTACCAACTGAGCTAACCGGGAACGGAGGCCCGCCTTATATGGCCGATGACGAATCCTGGCAAGCGGAAAAACGCAAAGCTCCGCATTTTTTCCCGAAGAGGCCGATTTCGCGCCCCTGGCCTGTGACAACGCGCACGGATCGCAGCCATGGGTTGCCGACGCGCAGGCTTGCTCTTGACAGTTCGGGGCTTCTCAGGCTTCTTCTCGCCTCCCCACCCCACCATTGCCGCAGGCCCCGATGTCCGAGGTCGTCCCCTTCGCCGCCGCCCGCGAGGCGCTGCTCGCGCGCCTGACCGAACAGCTGCCGCCCTCGTCGGAATGGGCGGGCCGGCTGATGCTGATGCCGGAGGGGCGCCGGGTGGAACCGATGCCGGCGGCCGAGGCGGTTGAATCGCTGCGTGCCTTCCGCGCCGGGCTTGGCGAGGCGATCGGCGCCGCCGCCTGCTCGGTCGGCGGGGTGTGGGTCGGCCGGGAGGATTGCCTGGACTGGGACGGGCTGCTGGCGCCGCTGGCGGTCGCCGCCGCCTATGTGGTCGGCCGCACCCAGTCGGCCGACGGCTTCGCCGCAGAGCTGTTCCGCTGCAAGGATGCGCTGGCCGGCTGGGGCGTGCGCGGCCTGCGCGGCGAACCGGCGGTGGCGCGCGCCGCCGGCTATGCCGTGGTGTCGGTCAGCCGCCGCCCGGACGACAACGAGATCGTGCTGGACCGGGTGATGGACACCTTCGCCTTCGTCATGCGCAGCCTGGGCGAGCCGACGGTGGCCGCCGCCGACATGGATCGCCGGCTGGTCAAGCGGGCAGTGCCGCTGCGGCGGTGATTGGGGCGGCGGTGAGGGGCGCGGTTAAGCGCCCTGACCCAGCGCACAGCGCGCCGCCGCCAAATCCCACGCCGCGCAGCCGACGCTCTTGAACAGGCGCGGGCGACCCGGCGTGGCGCGGCCATCCAGCGCATCGACCAGCGACTTGACGGTGCCCCATTCCACTCCGGCCTGGATGAAATCGCCGGCCTCGTGGCGGGCGCCGGCGGGATCGTCGACGAACAGCTCGCTGCCATGGACGGCGGTCGGGCCGAACTCCACCATCTCCGGCTTGAAGGCGCCGACGCCGACCAGCAGGCGGTCCGGGCGCGGCGTCTCGTCATAGATGGGCGATAGGCTGGTGGTCAGCGCGATCACCACCTCGGCCGCCGGATCGACCGGGCCGGTCATCGGCCGCAACTCCACCCCCTGCCCGTCCTGCTTGGTGCAGAATGCCGTGGCCGTCTCCAGGCTGCGGCTGTGGATGTCGATGCGGATGCCGGGATAGAGCGATGCCAGCGCCGCCACATGGCCGGCCGACTGGGTGCCGGCGCCGAGCAGCGCGACGTGGCGCGGCGCCGGGGCCAGCGTGCGGATCGCCAGCATCGACACGGCGGCGGTGCGGCGGGCGGTGACGGTGGGGCCGTCCAGGATCACCTGCGGCGCGCCGGTCAGGGCGTCGAAGGCGCTGACCACGCCATGGATGGTCGGCAGCCCGCGGGCGCCGTTGCCGGGATTGACGTTGACCAGCTTGTGGATGGCGATGTCCGCCGCAGTGGCCGGCATCGACAGCAGTACGCCGCCGTCGGGCAGCGGCAGCACCTGCCGCTCCGGGCTGGTGATGCGCCCGGCGGTATAGTCGCGGGCGGCGGCTGCCACCGCGTCGCACAGCGCGGGAAAAGGAAGGCGGGCGGCGGTCTGTTCGGCGGTGAGGACGGCGAGAGACGACACGGGAGGCGGCTTCCTCTTCGATGAGTTGGAAAACGGTCAGGCGCGGGCGCGCTCGATCTCCACGCCGACGCTGGCGGCGTCGGGGAAGACGTCCAGCTTTTCCACCCGCACCTTGGCCATCGTCACCCGCGCGTCGGCGAGGCAGCGCTCGGCGATGCGCTCGGCCAGCGTTTCCACCAGCGTGACATGGCCCTGGGTGACCACGCCCTTGACGATGGTCGCCATGTCCTCGCCGGTGACGCCGGGGGCGATCACGTCGAGGTCGAGGTTCAGGCGGATGCGCTGGGGCTTCAGCCGTTCATGGGCATAGACGCCGATCAGCGCGTCCATCACCAGATCGCGGACGAAACAACGTGTGGACAGCGCCGCCGGGGCCGAACGCGGCACCGGGGCGGTGACGGTGGCGAAGAGCTTGTTCATGGGCGACAGCCCTAACACGGCGGCGCCACCGCTGCCAAGCCGCCGTCCCCGCCAACGCCTATGCCGGACGGACAGGTCAGGGGCGGAGTCAGTGCATTTCCGAGCGGATGCGCTCGCGCAGCACGTCGATCGGGCGCAGATCCTCGCCCTCTTCATAATGCCAGAAGGTCCAGCCGTTGCAGGCCGGCAGCCCGGCCAACGCCGCACCCACCTGATGGATCGAGCCGCGATGGTCGCCGCGCGGGCCGGAGCCGATCAGCGTGCCGTCGGCGCGCACGCGGGCGGCGACGCGGCGGCGCTGGTCGAACAGGGTCGAGCCCGGGCGCAGCAGCCCGCGTTCCACCACCCAGCCGAAGGGAATGCGCGGCGCGCTGCGCTTGGGCGGCGTGTCGAGGATGGCAGCCTCCGGCGCCTCCTCCACCGCGTCGATGCGGGCCTGGGCCGCCTTGACATAGGTGTCGTCGCGCTCCAGCCCGATCCATTTGCGGCCGAGCCGCTTGGCGACTGCGCCGGTGGTGCCGGTGCCGAAGAAGGGGTCGAGAACCACGTCGCCGGGACGGGAGGAGGACAGGATCACCCGGTACAGCAGGGATTCCGGCTTCTGCGTCGGGTGGGTCTTCTTGCCCTCCTCGTCGCGCAGGCGTTCGCCGCCGCTGCAGATCGGCAGCAGCCAGTCGCTGCGCATCTGAAGATCCTCATTGAGGTTCTTCATCGCCTCGTAATTGAAGCGATAGCGCGCGTCCTTGTCGCGGGCCGCCCAGATCATCGTCTCATGGGCGTTGGCGAAGCGGGTGCCGCGGAAGTTCGGCATCGGGTTGGTCTTGCGCCAGACGATGTCGTTCAGAATCCAGAAGCCCAGATTCTGCAGCGTGGCGCCGACGCGGAAGATGTTGTGATAGCTGCCGATCACCCACAGCGAGCCTTCCGGCTTCAGGATGCGGCGGGCGGCCGTCATCCAGTCCTGGGTGAAGCGGTCATAAGCTTCGAAATCGTCGAACTTGTCCCATTCGTCATCCACCCCGGCGACGCGGGTGTGGTTCGGCCGCAGCAATTCACCGCCCAACTGCAAGTTGTAGGGCGGATCGGCGAAGACGAGATCGACCGAAGCGGGCGGCAGATCGTTCATGAGAGCGATGCAATCGCCGACCAGGATACGGTTTTCAGGGAGCATTTTACGACCGGCAAAGAACTGGGACTCGGCCGGACAATGAGTCGCGGCCGAGTCGCCGTCAACAGCTTTCTTTGCCAAGTGACGGCGGGTCAGCCGCTTAGTGCCTTTTGCCGTTTCACTGGTGCAAAACTGACTCGGTGATGCGGCGTGACACCATGGCGGGTCAGCGCTTCCAGATGCTCGGGCGTTGGATAGCCGGCGTTTCGGTCCCATCCATAGTGTGGATACAGCACCGACAACCGCAACATCTCGCTGTCGCGCGCCACTTTGGCGAGAATAGAGGCGGCGGCGATGGACTGGCTGCGGCTGTCGCCCTTGACGACCGCCACCCGCTCGCACGCGATGTCGGGGGTGAATTTGCCATCCACCAGCGCCGCGTCAGGGGCCGGGCCGGGCAGCGCCAGATAGGCCCGCTTCATCGCCAGCAGCGTCGCCTTGTGGATGTTCAGCTCGTCGATCTCGGCGGCCGACGCCTCGGCGATGGCGAAGGCAAGCGCATGGGCGCGGATCGCCGGTTCGATCTCCTCGCGCAGGCGGCGGGTGACCGCCTTGCTGTCGTCGATCTGGGCGGCGATCTCCGGCGGCAGCCCTTCGGGGGCCAAAACCACGGCGGCGGCGACCACCGGGCCGCAGAGCGGGCCGCGCCCGACCTCGTCGATGCCGCAGACGCGGCGGCCGGGGCCGAAGCCGGCCTCCAGCGACAGGTCGGGCCGCTGCCGGGGAACGGCTGCTTTGCGGGGCGCTTTGGCAGGCATCGGCGGGCGGCCTTCCGGATAGGGGACGGGATGGGGCCGCTTGATAGCGGCGGCGGAGTCCGGGCGCAAGGCCGCGCCGATCTGCCTCAACCAAGCACTTGAGAAGCGAAGCGCGGCTGCGCTATGGATGCGCCCCGATTTGCCGGATCAGTGAAAGCCGGACCACGCCATAACCCGCCACGCCATCACCCGAGAAGCAGGCCATGACCGAAACGACCCAGACCGCCGCCGAATGCCCCTGCCGTTCCGGCAAGCCGCTGGACGCCTGCTGCGGACCCTATCTGGCCGGCATGCCCGCCCCGACGGCCGAGGCGCTGATGCGCTCGCGCTATTCGGCCTTCGCCACCGGCAACATCGACTACCTGCACGACACGCTGCTGCCCAGCACCCGCGACGACTTCAACCGTGAAGAGATCGAGACCTGGGCCAAGAACAGCGTGTGGACCGGCGTGGAGATCCGCTCGACCGAGGCCGGCCAGCCCGGCGACAGCGACGGCATCGTGGAGTTCGTCGCCCGGTTCAGCATGAACGGCAAGCCGATGACCCACCACGAGACCAGCCGTTTCACCCACCAGGACGGCCGCTGGTACTATGTCGACGGCCAGCTGGGCGCCCGCCCGCGCAGCGGCCCCAAGGTCGGCCGCAACGACCCCTGCCCCTGCGGCAGCGGCAAGAAGTACAAGAAGTGCCACGGCGCGTGAGCCTGCATGCCTGACGGTCTGCCCTGAGTCGCGGCAGAATCGTCACGCTGCACCTGCACAAAAATGGCGAAATCGCACCCGCCCCGCCTGACCGACAGGCGGCGGCGGTGCTTTTGTTGTGCGAGAATCGTGAAAGTGCGCAATCACGATTGAATTATGGGTCGGAACCGATCATCCTTCGCTGGCCCTGTTCCGGGTCTCCCTTCTTTGGTTCTTGCCGGGATGGGGTTTAACACGACAGATGAGACGATACTGATGTTCGACCGTCCGCAGCGCTCTTCCTTCCGCGCTCCTGAGATCACCCAGCGCGACATCCGCGCCACCGTCAAGTGGTTCAACGCCACCAAGGGCTTCGGCTTCGTCACCCCCGACGATGGGTCGCCCGACGCTTTCCTGCACTCCACGGTTCTGCAGTTCTGCGGACACGACAGCCTGCCCGAAGGCGCCACCATCACCTGCGATCTGTCGCGCGGCCCGAAGGGCCCGCAGGTCGCCACCATCCACGCGGTCGACACCTCGACCGCCGCTCCGAGCCGTCCGTCGCGCGCCCCGCGCGAGCGTGACAGCTGGGGCAACGACGGCGGCTACGGCGGCGGCAACAGCTACGGCGGCAGCCGCGGCGGTTACGGCGCCGACAGCTACGGCGACTCGGAAGGCGGCGAGACCGTTGACGGCACGGTGAAGTGGTTCAACGTGTCGAAGGGCTTCGGCTTCATCGCCCCGTCCACCGGCGGCAAGGACATCTTCGTGCACATCCGTGCGCTGGAGCGGTCGGGCATCAGCGGTCTGGACGACGGTGCGCAGGTCCGCGTCACCATCCGCCAGGGCGCCAAGGGTCCCGAGGCTCAGCGCATCGAGATGGCCTGATCTCTCATCGGTCGTTGTGATGTGAAAAAACCCCCGCTCCAACCGGAGCGGGGGTTTTTTCTTGGTCTTTTTTCCTTGGGCATTTTTCTGGGGCATGGGCGATGGACGCGGGCGCGCCTACCGCCTCACCCGCTCCGGCGGGAAGCGCAGCCGCACCGTGGTGCCGCGTCCCGGCGCGCTGTCGACGGCGATGCCGCCGCCATGCAACTCCACCAGCGCGGCGGTCAGCGGCAGGCCGAGGCCGGAGCCGTGCTGCGTCGCCGTCATCCGGTCGCGGGTCGGATCATGGATCTGGGCGAAGGCGGTCAGCGCCTGCGGGATGCGCTCCGGCGGCATGCCGCGGCCGTCGTCGGCGACCGCCAGGATCAGGCCGCCGGCCGCGTCGCGCTCCGCCGACACCGTCACATGGCCGCCGGGGTCGGTGAATTTCAGGGCGTTGCCGACGAGGTTGGTCAGCATCTGCCGGACCAACGACGGATCGGCCCACAGCACCGGCAGGTCGGCCGGCAGCCGGGCCGACAGCGCCACACCCGACCGCTCGGCCCGCGCCGCCATCATCGACAGGGTGGCGTCGACGATCAGGGCGGGCGGGCAATCCTCCTCATGCAGCTCCAGCCGCCCGGCCTCGATGCGGGCGAGGTCGAGCAGGTTGTTGATCAGCTCCAGCATATAGTCGCCGGCCGCGACGATCTGCGCCGCCGCCTCGCCGTAGCGCGGGCTGCCCGGCGGTCCCAGCAGCTGGTCGCGCAGGATTTCGGCAAAGCCCATCACCGCGGTCAGCGGCGTGCGCAGCTCGTGGCTCAGGTGATTGACATAGTCGGACTTGCGGCGGTTGGCGGCGGCCAGCTCCAGCGCCCGTGCCTTCAGGTCGGTGATGTCGGTGCGCAGGCCGACGGTTCCGCCGTCGCGGGTCCGCCGCTCCTCGATCCGCAGCCAGCGGCCATCGGCCAGCTGCACCTCCATCGGCGGGCCGCCATGGCGGTGCAGGTACAGCCGCCGGGCGATCCAGTCCTCCGCCCGCTCCGGCGGAATTCGGTAGAGGCCGCGCCGCATCCCGTCGTGCAGCAGACTCTCGAACGGCGTGCCGGGCTGCGCCAGATCGGGGTTGGAGATCTTCAGGTCGCGGTAGCGCCGGTTGAACAGCACCAGCCGGTCTTCGGCGTCATACAGGACAAACCCCTCGCCGATGCTGTCGATGGCGTCCAGCAGCAGCCGGTGCGCCCGCTCCGCCCGCTGTTCCGCCCGGGCCCGGCCGGTGATGTTGCGCAGAATGCAGAGGATGCGGTCGCCGTCGTCGGAAAGGGCGACCAGCCGGACCTGGAACACCGCGTCATCCTCTCCGCCGGCTTCCCCGCCAGTTGCCCCATTGACCGGCAGGCGGATGACGACGCTGGCGGTCGGGTTGGCGGTTGCGGCGCCGGCCGACACACGTTCCAGCGCCTCCACCAGCGGTCCGGCGGCGGCTTCGGGCAGCACCTCCTGGATGCGGCCGTTCAGGAAGCGCTGGGCCGGGATGCCGAGATCGGCAGGGCTGCCGGCGGCGAAGTCCAGGATGCTGCCGTCGCGCCGCAGCTCGAACCGCAAATCGGGATAGGCGTAGGACAGGGCGACCAGTTGTTCGTTCAGCCGCGCCACCTCCTGCCGGGCGGCAAGATTGGCCGGCGCCTCCACCAGCACGAAATCGCACCCCGGAACAGGGCCGATGCGCACGGTCAGAGACAGCGCTTCACCGTCGGCGCCGCGGATGGTCACGGCGCGCTCGGTGGCCGCCGTCGGCGCCGGTCCGGCAGGCGTCAGGCGCAGAGTTCCGCCCACCGCATCGGGGTCGAGCAGCTTGCGGGCCGTTCGGTTCAGCCAGACCACGCCGCCATCCTCGGCCCGGACCAGCCACAGCGGCGTGGCAAGGCCGGTCAGCAGGGGCAGGTCCGGCAGAGTCAACTCCGGTAGGGCGGGCATTGTGGCGGACAGGGACGGCATCGGCTCCCCGGCGGCGGGCGTTCCGGACAGGGTTCTGTCGCGTCGTTGGAGGATAGCACAATGGCATGAAAACAGCCACCCGTTGAGGCGCGGCCGCTCACCCGTCCGTCGGCGTGTCCCAGTAATGGCAGGCGACATGGTGGCCGGGCGCCACCTCCTCCAGCGCCGGGACCGCCTGGGCGCAGAACTCCCGCGCCAGCGGGCAGCGGCGGCGCAGCGGGCAGCCGGTCGGCTGGCCGAAGGCGGACGGCGCATCGCCCTCCAGCGCCGGGCGCTCGCCACGGGACGCCGCCAGCATGGCGCGGCTGTAGGGGTGCAGCGGCGCGGTGCGCAGGGTCTCGGCGTCGGCGCTCTCCACCACCCGGCCGGCCAGCATCACGATGCCGCGATGGGCGTCGCGCAGCCCCTCGTCATAGCGGTCGGTCGCCAGCACCAGCGACAGGCGGCGGCGGTCGCGCACCGCCATCAGCGTGTCGAGGAAGGTCTCGCGCTCCTCCGCCGACAGGCTGGCCGCCGGTTCGTCGGCGATCAGCACCCGCGGCTCCGGCAGGATGGCGCGGGCGAGACCGGCATGGGCGGCCTCCGCCACCGACAGGGCCGCCGGCCAACGCAGCGCCGCCTCGGGACGCAGGCCGGCTTCCTCCAGCGCCTCGTCGATGCGGTGATCGCGGCGGTCGGCGGCGATGTCGGGGCGCAGGCTCTCCAGCGCAAGGTCGAACTGGGCGCCGACGGTCATGGCCGGGTCGAAGGACGCGGCCGGATCGGGGAACAGCGGCTGCAGGTCGCGGCGGGCACGGCGCAAGCCGACATGATCGGGCCTGCTCTGGTCGGGGCCGCCACGGTCGGAATCCTCCCCCGCGGCCGGCGGCGTCGAGGCGGCCATCAGGTCGCGGCCCATCCACACCACCGCCCCCGCCGTCGGCGGCGGCAGGCAGAGCAGCGAGCGGGCGAGCGTCGCCTTGGCGCTGCCGGTCTCACCCAGCAGGGCCAGCGTCTCCCCCGTCCGCAGATCCAGGTCGATGCCGTGCAGGACGGCCAGCGTCCGCGCCTCCCCCTTCGGACCGGGGGAAAGCGGATAGGACATGCCGACGCCGCGGGCATGCAGGCGGGCGGTGCCCGGCGGCTCCAGCGGCGTCAAGGGGGCGGTGCGCGGAGTCCTGGGCGGCAGCAGACGGCCGCGGCGCAGCGAAAGCACATGGTCGGCGGGACCGGCCACCCCGTCCTCCGGCCGTCCGGCGAGGATCAGCGCCACCCCGTCGGCCCGCGCCCAGTCGGCCAGCCGGTGGAGAAGCCGCAGCCGCACCGTCGGATCCAGCCCGGCGGCCGGCGCGTCGGCCAGCAGCACCGCCGGCCCCACCGCCACCGCCATGGCGAACAGGCAGGCCCAGCGCAGGGAGTCCGGCAGCTGTTCGGGCGGCAGGTCGAAGCGGCGGGCGGCGGCGGGCACGCCCATGCGGTCCAGCCCGTCGGCGGTCCGGCGCAGCGCCGACCGCAGATCCAGCCCGAGATGGTGGCCGACGACCTCCGCCACCTGCAGGGCCAGTGGCCGGCGCGGTGCCAGCCGTCCGCCTTGGGCGATCAGCAGATGCCCGTCGACGCGGATGCCGCCGGCCACGTCGACACCGGCCGGAGCCCCGGCTGATGTCTGGCCGGCGAGCGCCGCCAGCAGGGCGGTCTTGCCGCTGCCGGCCCCGCCGGTGATCGCCAGCACCTCCCCCCGCTCCACCCGAAGGCTCGCGCGGTCGAGCAGGACGCGGTCGCCCAGCATCAGGGTCAGCGCCTCGGTCTCCAACGGCGCGGGCTTTGCGGAGATGTGGTTCATGACTTGCGGTTGTTCATGGCTTGCATGCCGTCGGCGATGGCGCAGGCGGCCCAGAGGGCGAGCGCCAGCAGCAGGGCCGGCGGGGCGAAGGCCACCGGGTCGCCCAGCCGCGCCGCCAGCCCGACCGAAGCGCCCCAACTGCCCAGCGCCGGCGGCAGGCCGAGGCCGAGCAGGCTGGCGAAACTCTCCGCCGCCAGCACGCGCGGCAGGGCCAACGTTCCAGCGGCCAGCAGCGGGCGCGTCAGGTTGGGGATCAGGTGCCGGCGCAGCACCTCGCCCTCCGGCAGGCCGGCGGCGCGGGCGGCGGTCAGGAACTCCGCCCGCAACAGGGCCGACAGCTCGGCATGGGCAAGGGCGGCGACCGCCGGGGCGGCGGTCAGCGCGGTGACCAGGGCCAGCAGCCAGACCTTACCCATCAGCCCGCCGGCCAACGGAATCAGCAGGGCGAGCGGCCAGCCGGCCATGCGGTGGGCGGCGGCGATGACGCGCCGCTCCACCCGGTTGCCGACCAGATTGCCGAGCAGCCCGGCCAGCAGTGCCCAGCCGATGCCCAGCGCCCCGCCCAGCACCCCGGCCAGCAGCGCGAAGGACAGGCTGCCCCGCCCGTCGAGCAGCGCCGCGGCGACCGGATCGGCGTCCAGCCGGTGGACCGCGCTGCCGTCCGCCATCAGCGGCGCCGCGGCGCAGGCGAGCGCCAGGGCGGCAAGCACGGCGGCCCCGGACAACTGGCGGGCGAAGCCGGCGCGCGGCGGCTCCGGCGGTACCGGGTGGGAAAGCGGCGATTGGTCGAACTCGGCCATCAGGGTCCTTCGCGGCGGTCACGCCCCCTCATAGGGCGTGGAGCTGTGGTTGGCCGGGTCGATCCAGTCGCGCACCCCAAGGCCCAGCGCGTTCAGCAATGCGGTCAGCCCGCCCAGCGCCAGCAGGGCCGGCACTGCCCCGGCGGCCGAGCCGGCACGGGCGGCATCGATCATCAGAACCCCGGCCCCCGGCAGGTCCAGCAGGCTTTCCAGCGCCACCGCCCCGACCATCGCCGCCAGCACAGCGGCGCGCAGCCCACCCATCACCGGGGCGACCGCCTGCGGCAAGGCGTGGTGGCGCAGCACGGTGCGTTCGTCCAGCCCCAGCCCGCGCGCCATGCGCACCGCCGCGCCCTCCGGCCCGGAGCCCAGGGCGCGACCCATTGCCGGACGCGCCAGCCGGGCGGCCTGACAGGCGGCGGGAATCGACAGGGCGGTCCAGGCCAGCGGCGCCGCCGACGCCCCCGCCCGCACCGCGAGCGCCGCGACGGCGGCAAGCAGGAAGCCCGGCAGCAGCGGCCCAGCCCCGGCCAGCAGCCGCCCGACCAGCCCGCCGGCCGACCGCGGCGCCACCGCCGCCCAGGATCCGGCCAGCGTGCCCAGCGCGGTGCCGACCGCCAGCGACGGAAGGGTGAGCAGAAGCGTGACCACCAGCCCGCGCAGCAGCGCCATGGCGGCATCCGGCTGCGGCGCCACCAGCGCCGACAGCCCCACCCCGGCCGCCATCGGCAGGACGGCGGTCGGCACGGCATCGATCAGGCGGCGGATCACGGGACGCGGCATCTGGGCAAAGGGACCGGTGGGGAAAGATCCAATAGGTACGACATGCGACCGTAAGCGCCCCACCCCCGCCGGGCAACAGAATTAGCGCCGGCCGGCGCCTCCATCCCCGGGGTTTGCCGCGACACCCGATCAGAGCAACGACGCCGGGTTCAGGTGTGTACGTCCATGAGGCCCGGAGAATTTTGCCCGGGAAGACGACGTCCGCTGTGGCACAGACGGCGGCATGGGCATGCTTCAATGAGGCCCGAGCATTTCTGCCCGGGAAGACTCGGCTGGATACCCCAGTTGCGGTCGTCGGTCGGGAAGCTTCAATGAGGCCCGAGCATTTCTGCCCGGGAAGACCGCGACGTGGAGGGCGTGCCGTCCTTCGCCGTGGTCGCTTCAATGAGGCCCGAGCATTTCTGCCCGGGAAGACTCCCAGGACTGGTCGCCATGGCGCTTGATGTAGTCGGCGCTTCAATGAGGCCCGAGCATTTCTGCCCGGGAAGACTTGTTGTCGTCGACATACCAGTCGTTGTAGAGCCACAGATTGCTTCAATGAGGCCCGAGCATTTCTGCCCGGGAAGACATGTTCAGACCCGCGCCAGCCGCCTGCGCCGCTTTCAGCTTCAATGAGGCCCGAGCATTTCTGCCCGGGAAGACCCGCCACCCTGCAGGCCACTGAAAAGCAATGTGGCTTCGCCACGTTTGCGAGGGGTCCGTGTTCCTGACCGGTCGGTCAGGATTTGCCGGTTCCGTTTCGTTCTTCACCTTGTCAAAGAACCTCGCGAAATCAATATGATCGCCTGATGCGAGCGGTAGACGGGGATTCGCGTGCGTCCCAGCGCTCGCAAGGCGACGTGAGCAGCGGAACAAAGGTAGCACAGGTTGAGGGGGCTCGCCAGCATCGTCCTCAGACCGGCCTCGACCACGCCCGTCTCCAACCCATACCCGTGTCCCATATACCCGACCGCCACGCTTGACTTTCAGCACCGATTTTGTACTATATCACCGCCTGCTCCGCCGGAGAGGCCTGGGCCTGCCGATAGGGGGCCTTGCACCCGTCATATCGCTTTGCACGAGGATGTGACATGAGCACCGCCATTGCCCTCCGTTCGCCCGATTCCGGCGAATCGCTGTCCCGCTACATCAACGACACGCATCGTTACCCGGTCCTGCCGGCCGAGGACGAATACATGCTGGCCAAGGCCTGGACCGAGCATGGCGATGTCAATGCGGCGCACAAGCTGGTCACCAGCCATCTCCGTCTCGTCGTCAAGATCGCCGGCGGTTACCGCGGCTACGGCCTGCCGCTGTCCGACCTGATCGCCGAGGGCAATCTCGGCCTGATGACCGCCGTCAAGAAATTCGAGCCGGAGCGCGGTTTCCGCCTGTCCACCTACGCGATGTGGTGGATCAAGGCCTCGATCCAGGATTACATCCTGCGGTCCTGGAGCCTCGTGAAGATCGGCACCACCGCCGCGCAGAAGAAGCTGTTCTTCAGCCTGGGCCGCCTGAAGCGGAAGCTGGGCGAATACGGCAGCGGCGACCTGCAGCCCGACAGCGTCACCAGCATCGCCAACGACCTGTCGGTGCCGGAAGAAGACGTGGTCGCCATGAACCGCCGCCTGTCCGCGCCGGTGGCCTCGCTGAACGCGCCGATGAGCGCCGACGGCGATTCCGGCGAATGGCAGGACCTGCTGGCCGACGAGCGTCCCTCGGTGGAGGACTCGCTGGTCGAGCGCGGCGAGGCCCGTCAGCGCAGCGCCCTGCTGCACGAGGCGATGGGCGTGCTGAACGACCGCGAGCGCGACATCCTCACCAGCCGCCGCCTGTCCGACAGCCCGCTGACCCTGGAAGACCTGTCGGTCCGCTACGGCGTCAGCCGCGAGCGCATCCGCCAGATCGAGGAAAAGGCCTTCGAGAAGGTCGCCCGCCAGACCCGTGTCCTGGCCGCCGCTGTCGCGGCCTGACGGCACCCTTGCTAACAGCTGTTGCGTACCCTGCGGCTCCCTCGTCATGATCGCGGTCCGGTTTGAAAAGACCGGACCATTCCGCCCGCCGATCATCCCGAGGAGTCCGCGATGCCCAGCTATCCCGCCGCCTATCAGGCCAACAAAGGCTCGGCGCTCGACGTCGACCGCGCCTTCTATGGGCGCATCGGGTCGGAGACCGGCGGGCGGGAGCTGGTGGACAGCTTCGTGGTGCCGATCCGCTCCGGCCTTGCCTGGACCGTGCCGGCCGGCCATGTCTTCCGCATCGTCACCATCGAGGGGCCGCAGGTCGCCGACCTCAACATCTGGAACCGCCACAACCCGCGCGAACGCTTCTGGGCCTCGCGCACGCGGCAGCTCCAGCAGGCGCATGTCAGCACTTTCGACCGGCTGTGGTCGACCCTGCCCTATCTGCGGCCGCTGGCGACGATCACCCACGACACGCTGGCCGATTACGGCATCGACGAGTATGGCGGCCGGGTCCACGACCTGCTGGGCACCCGCTGCGATCCCTATGTCAACCGCATGCTGACGGGGGAGGATTTCCATCACCACTGCCATTCCAACCTGACCCGCGCCGTCGCCCCCTATGGCCTGACCGAGTTCGACGTGCATGACGTGTTGAACGTTTTCCAGGTCACCGGGCTGAACGCCGAGGACAAGTATTTCATGAAGGCCTGCCCGGCCAAGAAGGGCGATTTCCTGGAGTTCTTCGCCGAGATCGACCTGCTCTGCGCCCTGTCGACCTGCCCCGGCGGCGACCTCAGCGTGCCGCTGTGGGGTCCGGACGCCCGCGACCCGCTGGAGGTCTGCCGCCCGCTGGGCGTCGAGGTCTACCGGCTGGACCTGGCGCTGCTGGCGGGCTGGTCGTCGCCGGAGGTCGCGGCCTATCGCGGCAACCACGGCATGACGCTGCCGACCCCATCTTGGGAGAAGGACCCGGCGTAATGGCGTGAAGCCCTACTCCACCTCGGTCAGCAGCCAGTCCTTGAAGCGGCGCACGCGCCGGGCCCGCTCGGCGCCCGGCGCGTGGGCGATCAGATAGCAGCCGCGCGGGCGCAGGGTCTCGGGCATCGGCTGGACCAGCCGGCCCGACGCCACATCCTCCCGCACCAGAAAGACCGGCAGCAGGGCCACCCCCATGCCGGCCGACGCCGCCTCGATGATCATGAAGAAATGCTCGAAGGCCAGCGACAGCGCCGATTCCGGCAGCGGCAGGCCGAAGGCGCCGAGATAGACGCGCCAGGAATCGGGCCGGGTGGTGTGCTGCAACAGCCGGTGCTGCGCCAGATCGGCGGGGTGGCGCAGCGGCGGCCCCTGCTCCAGCAGCGACGGTGCGCAGAAGACGCCCATCGTCTCCGGCATCAGCGTCGCGATCTCGGCCCCCGGCCATTCCTCCACGCCATAGCGGATGGCGACGTCGATGCGCTCCTTGGCGAAATCGACGCGATGCTCGCCGATGCTGACCTCGACCTGGATGTCGGGGTTTTCCGCCTGGAAGCGCTTCAGCCGCGGGATCAGCCAGCGTTGCGTCAAAGTGGGAAGCGCACTGACCCGCAGCACCCCGCCCTCCTGCGCGCGGGCCGCCCGCGCCGCCGCGGCGATGCGGTCGAGCGCCGCCGACGCCTCGCCATAGAAGGCCGCGCCGGTCGGCGTCAGCTCGATCCCCCGGCCGACGCGGCGGATCAGCTTGACGCCCAGATCCGCCTGCAGGGTCTGCATCATGCGGCTGACCGCCCCCTGGGTCACCGCCAGCTCGTCGGCCGCCCGGGTGAAGCTGAGATGGCGGGCCACCGCGACGAAACTGCGAACGGCGTTGAGCGACGGGAGGGCGCGTTCGGGCATGGACAAACCGAATCATGAGTTGAACTCATAAATCTCTGCCCGAGAACTCGTTTGTCAAGTCTGCGGCGATACGCTCTGCTTGGTCCACCAACAGCCATCCCTGAAGGCCACCCTCCGATGACGACGCTGACGCCCTTCCACATCGCCTTCCCGGTCGACGATCTCGCCGCCGCCCGCCATTTCTACGGCACCGTCCTGGGCTGCCCGGAGGGGCGCAGCAGCGACGAATGGATCGATTTCGACCTGTTCGGCCATCAGATCGTCGCCCACCTGAAGCCGCGCGATCCGAACGCCGCCCCGGCCCATCACAACCCGGTGGACGGCCACGACGTGCCGGTCCCGCATTTCGGCGTCGTGCTGCAGCCCGCCGATTGGGACGCCCTGGCCGAAAAGCTGAAGGCCGCCGGCGTGAAGTTCGTGATCGAGCCCTACACCCGCTTCAAGGGTCAGGTCGGCGAGCAGTCCACCATGTTCTTCCTCGACCCCGCCGGCAACGCGCTGGAATTCAAGGCGTTTGCGGACATGTCGCAGCTGTTTGCGAAGTGAGGAGTGGGCTTAGTTTTGCCCCCTCCCTAACCCTCCCCCACCCTCGGCCGGCCGAAGGCCGGTCCGATCGTGGGAGAGGGAACTCCGCTGAACCGGCACTTAACTCCCTCTCCCGCGGAACGCGGGGGAGGGTCGGGGAGGGGGCAACAGCACCCCCCTCACCCACACCCCGCCATCATCAGCCCCAGCGTCTTTTCGTCCGCCTGATCCGGCATCACCTCGCCGACGATGTGGCCGTCGAACATGACGACGATGCGGTCGGACAGCGCGCGGATCTCGTCCAGTTCCACCGACACCAGAAGGATGGCCTTGCCCTGGTCGCGCAGGGCTACCAGCCGGCGGTGGATGAACTCGATGGCGCCGATGTCGACGCCGCGGGTGGGCTGGCCGACCAGCAGCAGGTCGGGGTTGCGCTCGATCTCGCGGGCCAGCACAATCTTCTGCTGGTTGCCGCCGGAGAAGTTGGCCGCCGCCAGTGACCCGTCGCGCGGGCGGGTGTCGTACTCCTCCATCCGGCGGGCGCAGTCGGCGGCGATGGCCTCCCGGTCCATCAGCACCCGTCCGTTCCAGGCCGGATCGTCCTGAAACCCCAGGATCGAGCATTCCTCCGCCGAAAAGCTGGTGACGAGGCCGACCTTCTGCCGATCCTCCGGCACATGACCCACGCCAAGGCCGCGCAGCGCGCGGGCGTTGAAGCGGTCGGGGCGCCCGGCAAGTTCCTCGCCGCGCAGGCGGACGGAGCCGCCGGCGATGGGCCGCATGCCGGCCAGCGCCTCCAGCAATTCCGACTGGCCGTTGCCGGACACACCGGCGATGCCGACGATCTCGCCGGCCCGCACCGACAGGCCGACCCCCTTCACCCGCTCCACGCCCGACGGATCGCGCACCCGCAACCCCTCGACCCGCAGCACCTCCGCCCCGGGATTGGCCGGCGTCTTGTCGACGCGCAGCAGGACCTTGCGGCCGACCATCAGCTCGGCCAGATGCTCCCGGCTGGTGTCGCGGGTAGCGACGTTGGCGACCACCTGCCCGCGCCGCATCACCGTGACGTTGTCGGTCAGCTCCATGATCTCGCGGAGCTTGTGGGTGATGATGATGACCGTCTTGCCCTGCTGGCGCAGCGCCCGCAGGATGCGGAACAGATGGTCGGCCTCCTGCGGGGTCAGCACGCCGGTGGGTTCGTCCAGGATCAGGATGTCGGCGCCGCGATAGAGCGCCTTCAGGATCTCCACCCGCTGCTGGGCGCCGACCGGCAGATCGCCGACCGGGCTGTCGAGATCGACCTCCAAGCCGTAGTCGCGGGCCAGCCGGGTCAGCTCGGTCCTGGCACGGGCAAGGCCGCCCGCCAGGGTGACTCCGCCTTCCGCCCCCAACAGCACGTTCTCCAGCACGCTGAAGGGATCGACCAGCATGAAGTGCTGGTGAACCATGCCGATGCCGGCGGCCAGCGCGTCGCGCGGGGTTCGGATGGCGGCAGGATTGCCGTTCACCCGGATTTCCCCGCTGTCGGCGCGCAGATAGCCGTAGACGATGCTCATGATCGTCGACTTGCCGGCGCCGTTCTCGCCGATCACCCCGTGGATGGTGCCGGACGGCACCGACAGCGACACGTCGCGGTTGGCGTGGTTGGCGCCGAACCACTTGTTGATCGCCACCGTTTCCAGGGCGACCGGCGCGCTTCCCTCAGCCATCAAGCAATCCGGGCTCAGGGCTGGTACGGCTTGACCGCCAGCGAGCCCGCGATGATCTGCTTCTTTGCCTCTTCCAGCTTCGCTTCCATCTCCGGCGTGATCAGCTTGCGGTTGTTGTCGTCCAGCGCATAGCCGACGCCGTCCTCCTTCAGCCCGACGACGCGGTGACCGGGCTTCCAGTTGCCGTCCTTCGCCGCCTTCATGCAGTCATAGACGATGACGTCCACCCGCTTGACCATGGAGGTCAGGACGCTGCCGGGATGGACATGGTTCTGGTTGCTGTCGACGCCGATCGACAGCTTGCCGGCATCGGCCGCCGCCTGCAGCACGCCGAGGCCGGTGGCGCCCGCCGCGGCGAAGACCACGTCGGCCCCGCGCGAGAACTGGCTCTTGGCCAGCTCCGCCCCGCGGCCGGGGTCGTTCCAGGCGGCCGGGGTGGTGCCGGTCATGTTGACGAAGACCTCGTCGTTCGCCGCGACATGCTTCACGCCCTGCTCGTAGCCGGTCAGGAAGTTGCGGATCAGCGGGATGTCCATGCCGCCGACGAAGCCGACCTTGCCGGTCTTCGAGGCCAGCGCCGCCGCCATGCCGACCAGATAGGATCCCTCCTCCTCCTTGAAGGTCACGGACTGGACGTTCGGGGCGTCCAGCTTGTCGTCGATCAGGCAGAACTTGGTCTTGGGCGATTCCTTCGCCACCTTCTCCACCGCCGCGGTCTGCGAGAAGCCGACGGCGACGATCACAGAGGCGCCGCGGCGGACCAGCGTGCGCATCGCCTGCTCGCGCTGGCCCTCGTTGGTGATCTCGAACTCGCGGTAGGCGGTGCCGGTCTCTTTCTTGAACCGCTCGGCGCCGTTATAGGCCGCCTCGTTGAAGGACTTGTCGAACTTGCCGCCCTGGTCGAACACCACCGCCGGCGAGAAGTCGTCGGCCAGCGCCGGAACGCCGGCCGCCGTGATCGCCGTCATCGCCAGCATGCCGGCAAGAATACGCGTCTTCATGTCCCACCCACTCCCGACTGCGGAAACTTGACCCAAAGGATAACCGCGCCATCATTCCGCACAACAGGGAAAGCGGACGAAGCGGTGCAGCGAATCGCGGCGCCCCCGGTTGACGGCAGGGGCGGGGGGGGTTTTTACCCCCCCCCATGGGCTTTTCGGCG